>JAGVLZ010000109.1 GCA_020054055.1 Phycisphaerales bacterium | reverse complement strand
GGGCCTGCGCCCACTTCGCGGGCTGTCAGGGTCAGGCGGGGGTGGGTTCGGGGTGGGGGTGGAGGGGTGTGGGGTCGTAGAGGTAGGGGGTGACATCCTCGCCGAGCGAGTGGGTGATGGTGAGGTCGGGGACGAGTGCGAGCGAGAAAGTTTCGTGGTCGGTGCGGTGGGTGTTGTTGTCTTCGGGGAGGATGCGGACGGTGGGTCGGCAGGGGTTCTGCGGGTTCGGCTCGATGACGACGGCGCGGCGATCGTCGCTGAGGCGGACCTCGGTGCCGACGGAGAAGGGGGGCATGCGCAGGAGCATGGCACGGCGGACGACGGGATCGAACCATCCGTCGAATCGCGACGACGCGAAGGCGTGGAGGGCGGAGACGGCGGGGCGTTTGTTGCGCGCGGCGTCGCTGATGAGGTTGTCGAGGACGTTGGCGGCGGCGACGATGCGGGCAAAGATGTGGATGCGCTTGCCGGCGAGGGGCTTGTTGATTCGACCGTGGGTGATGGAGGTGAAGTCGGGCCAGCCCGAGCCGTCGAAGCGCTGGTGGTGATTGAGGACGGCGTGGACGACGCGTGCGGGTGCGCCGGTGGACTCGAGGGCTTTCTGGCCGAGGTGGGTGTGATCGTGGTAGTGCTCGGGGAGCGTGGCCTCTTCGGCGGCGGATTCGTGGGCTTCGGTGATGTCGGCGTTGAGGCGCGTTTTGCCGATGTCGTGGAGGAGTCCGGCGAGGCCGAGGACGGACATGTCGCGCGCCTGTCGGCGGTCGAGTCGTTTCTGCTCCATGACGACGTAGGTTTCGATGTGGAGTCCGGTGAGGAGGGCGAGGTAGGCGACGTTGGCGCCGTGGGATGCCTGACCCGATGAGGAGAAGAGTGAATCGGTGAGGGAGGCGTACTTGGCGGAGCCGATGGCCTCGATGACGAGTCCGAGGACGGCGCGGCGGTGGTCCTTGATGGAGGCGGAGGTGAGCGTGCCTCGGGAGGATTCGTTGAGGCCGTCGCGGAGTTGCGCGTAGACGGCGGCGCGTGCGGCGGCGAGTTTGGGGGCGACGGCGGCGTCGAGGTCGCGTGTGAAATCGTCCTCGATCCAGACGTGCTGGACGCCTCGTTTTCGGAGGGTGTTGATCATGGCGGCGTGGAGGGGGACGCCCGGCCTGAGCAGGTCGTGTCCCGGGACGTTCGGATCGGAGACGACGGCTCCGAGGACCGATCCGGGTCGAACGTCGTTGAGGCTGCAGAGGAGCATGGGGCGCGGCGATTCCTGTGCGCGCGGCGACCGCGCGGGAAAGACTTCATCAAGATCGGATTGAAAGCGCGCGGCGGCCCGTGCCGAGAACCGTGGTGGGTGTTTGTGCGTTCGATGTCTGCGGGCGTGGGCGGTTACGGGGCGTGGGGTTATGGGGCGCGCGGGGGCGACGCGCGAGTGGAAGGTGGACAGTGGAAAGTGGACAGTGGAAATACAGGAGGCGGGAGTGCGGGGGCGTGGGGCGTCCCTCCCCCGGCTCGCAGACTCGCCACCCCCTCCCAGGGGGAGGGGGAGTCAAGGACAGATGGCGTTGAAGTTTTTGAGGATGGTGGTGATGTCGGCGAAGTTGACTTGGCCGTCGTGGTTGGCGTCGCCCTCGCCGTGGGTTCCGGGATAGGTGAAGAGCCAAAAGGTGAGGGCGCTGGTGACGTCGGCGAAGTTGGCGAGGCCGTCGGCGTTGGCGTCGCCTTGGCATGGGGGCGGGGGTGAGGCATCGCAGCCCCACTTGGCGAGTGACCAGGAGGCGCGCGTGCCGGCGGTGAAGAAGAATCCGGTGACGAAGAGTGCGGGTGGGTGCGGGCCTTCGGCGTCGTCGTCGAAGACGCGGAGGTCGTGGGCTTGTGGCGGGCCGCCGTAGATGCGGAAGGGCGCAGATGAAAGGGCGGTGTCGCCGAGGCGATGCCATTGCAGGCCATCGAATCGGCCGATGCCTTGTGAAATGAAGTCTGGGCCGGATTCCGGCTCGAAGGCGCCGCCTGCGAAGAGTTGGGGGATCATGGGGCCGTGGGAATCGGGGTCGAGGGTGGCGAGGGCTCGGACGTAGGGGCCGAAGGAATCGCCGCCGGGGCCATCGTGTCCGGGGAAAAGTGGAGTGCCGAGAGGGGCCCAGGACTGACCATCCCATTTTGCGATCCCGGTGAGGGGGATGATGGTTGCGCCGTCGGTGGAGCGCCATTGAGTGAAGTTTCCTGCGACGCAGAGGTATGGAGGCGTGGCTTGGAAACCGTCGGCGTCGAAGAGAGCGAGGGCGTGGACGGTGGTTGGAACGGGCGATCCGGCCGATGTGCCGTTGACTGTTTCGGTGGATCCTTCGAGCGCGCCGTCGGCGAGGGGGGACCAGTCGGTGCCGTTGAAGGAGGCGATGTCGGTGATTGAGGTTGCGTTGATGGTGAAGTCGCCGGCGGCGATGAGTGTGGCGGGGAGCGGGCCTTCGGCGTCGGGGTCGAAGCGGGAAAGGGCGCGGACGGTTCCGGTTGGGGGCGATGTGCCGAGGGATGAGAAGCCGCCCGTATTCCAACGTGCGATAGCGGCGGTGGCGGATGTTGAGGCGTCTGAGATTCCGGTGAAGTCGCCGGCGATGTAGAGGTCGGGGTCGAGGCCGCGTGCGGAGTCGAGCGTGGCGGTTTCGAGGGCGAGGACGGCGGGGCCGGTGACTTCGCCGAGTTGGGTCCATGAAGATGAGGGCTCGTCCCACATGGCGAGTTTGGTGACGGTGTCGGACTCGATCTGGGTGAATGAGCCGCCGACGAAGGCTGTTTCGGGTGGCGCTCCAGTAGGATCGAAGCGCGCGGTGGCGTGGATGCGGCGCGGGGTTGTTCGCTCGTCGATGTCGGGGTCAAGGCCGGCGCGGTGCCAGCCCCCCCCGGTGGTGGCGGACCAGCGTGCGTTGGCGTGGCGGAGTGGTTCGACGTCGCGAACCTGCGGATCGTTGCCGCAGCGGAGACGGAGCGGGATGTTGATTGAGCCAGCGGTGGAGAACTCGCCGTGGACGTAAAGAGATTTTGGTTCTGGTCCTGATTGATCGGGGTCGAAAAGCGCGAGGCCTCGGGAGCGCACGAGCGCGACCCAGGACCAGGAGAGGCCGTTCGAGAACGGACTCCAGAGTTGGCCGTCCCACATGGCGGCGAAGTTGATGGCGAGTTGATTCGGGATGTCCACGCCTGCGCCGCAATCGGTGATGACGGGGGCGTCGGCGGTGGCGGTGAAGCCGCCGCCCACGACGAGGCGCGGCGTGAGGGGGCCTTCGGCGTCGGGGTCGAACGAAGCGAGCGCATCGGATCGGCTGTCCGAGAGGTTTTGCAGGTTGATGGTGCTTCCGAATATGGGCCCGCTGAAGCCGAGCGGCGAGAGGGTTTCTCCATCCCAGCGGGAAATGCTCGACCAGATCGGGTTGTACGGTCCGGGTGCGGCGCAGATGTAGAGGGCGGGGTTGAGTGGTCCGGTTCCGTCGTCGTCATGGACGGTCATGCGGCCTTGCAGTGGGCGATCGGAAGTGTCCTGGAGCGGCTCCTCGATGATTCTGTTCCATGCCGCACCGTCCCATGATGTGAGGCCGCCTGAATCGCAGCATTCGACGTTGTTGGGCCATGAGGTGACGAAGAGTTTGTTAAGGTTTGGGCCTGGGCCGTTTTCATCGAAGAAGGCGAGGCCGAGGCCGGGGCCCGGTCGGAAGGGGAGATCGGCGCCGACGGAGTGCCACTCGACGCCGTCCCACTCCGCGAGATAACTGATGGCGTCCTCGCCTTCGGAGGCGCCGAAGTCTCCGGCGGCGTAGAGGCGCGGTGGGAGGGGGCCGTCGCCGTCGAGGTCTCCCACTTCGAGGTCGAATACTGGACCGAAGGAAGGGAATGGGATGCTGGTGCAGGTGAAGCCGTCCCACTTGTAAAGGATGTTTTCGTAGAACTGTCCCGCCATGAAGAGTGCCGGGTGGAGCGGGCCGTCGCCGTCTTCGTCAAAGACTTGGAGGTCGTAGAAGCGGGTGGCTGCCCCGAAACTTTCGATGCCGAGGTGTTCCCAGACGTTGCCGTTGAGGCGCGCGGGGCCGAATAGGCCAAGCGGAAGAAATCGGAATGGTCCGCAGACGTAAAGTCTGGCTGGCTCGGGATCTTCTTCATCGGGATCGTAGACGGCGAAGGCGGCTCTTTTTCCGCTGCCGTCGAAGGTCCCGCCGGAGTTGGTGGTCAACTCATTGCCGACGCGGACCCACGATTCACCTGTCCAACGGTGGATGACATCGCGGCTCGTTCCGGAGTATCCGGAACGGTGCTGGAATGCGTAGAGGGTGGGAGGTTCCGGGCCATCGGCGTCTGGGTCGAAGGTGGTGAGGGCGCGGACGGGGCCGTGGAGGTCGTTGCCTCCGAAGGTGGGGAGCCAGTCGGGTTCGTTCGGCGCGGCGGATCGGGGGGTTTCGGAAGGCTCAGCGAGTTGAGGTGGCGCGAGGGGGTCGGATGGGTCAGGGAGTAATGCGACCTGGGCGCGGGCGCCGGGGTGGGTGAGAGTGAGAGCAGAGAGGGCCGCCACGATCGCGAGCAGTGGGTGTTTCATCGCGTGTCTCCTTGTCGCCCGCGAAGATGGAACTGATGATGCGCGAGCGTAGGAGAGTTCGTGGGGGTGGGGAGGGGGGTTCCCGGGGAATGCGAAAGTGGACAGTGGTCAGTGGACAGTGAGAATGAAGGAGAGTGGGAGTGCGGGCATCTTCGGTGTCCCTCACAGAATGAAAACCGTAGAGGGGGTAGGGACGGGCGGGACGCCCATACCACCGAGATTGGGAGTCATTCTGTGAGTGACTCTCAATAGGCGAAGTTGGCGTGCGGGTCGGTGGTGGTGAGGACGCTGGCGGCGGAGTTGCCGCTGACGGCGGCGGGTGCGGTGCGGGCGAACAAAATGCTGCTATCCCGAAGCCTCCCTTGGCGGGATCACATCGAATGTCGCAGAAGTATAGACTGTCTCGTCCTTCGGATCGGGGTTCGTCCCGGCCGGCGCGTGATCGAAAGGAGCAAGACCATGGCCAAAATGTTCTACAGCCTTGAGGAAGCCGCCTCGCGATTGAAGAAGTCGCCCGAGAGCGTGCGGCAGATGGCGGCGAAGGGTCAGTTGACCGAGTTCCGCGACGGCGATCGGCTGATCTTCAAGGTGGACCAGGTGGACCTGCTCGCGGGTGACGATGAGCACGACTCGAACGAGATGAGCAGCATGATCCCGCTGGCGGATACGGGAGCGGGGACGGCGCTGGGGATGACGGGGCTCGGGCTCGCGGATTCGTCGGCCGGGTCGATGCTCGCGCGGTCGTCGCCGGGGATGGAGAGCCCGAAAGAGAAGTCGGGGATCCCGGTGTTCGATGCGGATGAGCTCGAACTCGCGGATCCGTCGGCGGTGACGCAGGTGACGGAGACGGCGCTCGAAGGGGCGGGTCTTCAAGTCGAGAGCCTTGGGTCGGGGTCCGGGTTGATGGATATCGCGCGCGAGAGCGACGACACGTCGCTGGGCGCGCAGGGTCTGATCGACGAGTTGTATCCGAGCGATGAGGGGACATCCGGCGCGACGGTTGCGGCGGAGTCGAGCGGGCTCTTCGAGGGTCAGGCGGCGGCGGACAT
>JAGVLZ010000289.1 GCA_020054055.1 Phycisphaerales bacterium | reverse complement strand
CTCGCCGCGCTCCTCGGCGATTCGGGCCGCCACGGCCCGCGCGGCCAATCGCCTCGGCTGCGTGTGGCCGATCATCCCGGACTTCCCAAGCCCCGTCTCCAGACAGATTTGTGGGAGTTGGGTTGTCTTGCCGGAGCCGGTCTCGCCACAGAGCACGACGACGCGGTGACGCGCAATGGCGTCCACGATCGCGTCGCGGCGTTCGAGGATCGGCAGAATAGGGCTCGGTGGCGGGGGCATGGCGTGATGGCTCACGATACCCGTTGAGTTCGGCCGGGCGGTGCGCGCCATTGCAACCACGACGCTGCCAAGTGGCGGTCACTCCCCCGGAATGTGCGAAATCGTCCCCTCCCACGGGCTGCTTGCGCTCGCGTACCGGCGCTTGGGGATCCGCCCCGCAAGATATGACTCGCGCCCCGCGATGCACGCGTGCTTCATCGCGCTCGCCATCAGGGCGGAGTCCTTCGCGTGGGCGATGGCGGTGTTCAGGAGAACCGCATCCGCGCCGAGTTCCATCGCGATCGAGACATCCGATGCGGCCCCGACGCCGGCATCGAGGATGACGGGGTAGTGCGAAGGTGGGGAAGCACTGGCGGGCGAGCCGCCAGTGGCACCCGATCCCTTCAAGAGTTCCATAATGATCGCGATGCTGTTGCGATTCAGCACCCCCTGGCCGGAGCCGATGGGAGAGCCCGCGGGCATCACGCTGGCCGCGCCCGCGTCCTTGATCCGCATCGCCATGATCGGGTCGTCGCTCGTGTAGCAGAGCACCTGAAAGCCGTCCTTCACCAGTTCGCGGCAGGCCTCGAGCGTGCCCACGGGGTCGGGCAGGAGCGTCTTCTTGTCGCCCAGCACTTCAAGTTTGACCCAGTTGGCGCCGGGGTTGTTCAGTTGTTCAAGGATCTCGCGTCCGAGTCGCGCCACACGCACCGCGTCCTCGGCGGTGAAGCACCCCGCCGTGTTCGGCAGAATCGTGTACCGCGAAAGATCGATGAAATCGAGGAGCGATTGGTTCTTTTCGTTGAACAGGCGTTCTCGGCGGACGGCGACGGTGACGACCTGCGCGCCGCTCGCTTCGAGGGCGCGCTGCATCGCGAGGAAGTCCTGATACTTCCCGGTGCCGACGATGAGTCGGCTGGAGAAGGTTCGGCCGGCGAGGATGAATGGGTCGGCGAGCATGTTCGTGGGGGAGACTCACCCTCCGCCGACGAGCGTCACCACTTCAACGGCGTCGTTCGCAGAGAGTTTGGTTTGCTCGTGTTGCCGCTCGGGGATCAGGGACTTGTTCACTTCGACGGCGCAGGGAGAACCCTGAAGATTCAGCCGGATAAGAAGTTCGGCGATCGTCGTATGGTCGGGGAGGGATCGGGGTTGGCCGTTGACGGTGAGTTCCACGCCGGGATTGTAGGGACCGCGCGACGGAGCGCTTTCTGGTGGTAGGCTGTGACGCTCCCGTGTTCTCGAAGCCCCCTGATCGCGACCACAACACAAGGATCGGAACCATGATCGTTCGAGCCATCGTCGGGTTCCTGGCCGGTGTCGCGACGCTCCTGTTGGCGGCGTGCACGGAAACGATGATCGCCACCCCGTACGTCATGTACGGCGAGGCCGGCCGGCGGGAGTTCGCGAATGTTCCGGAGCAGTTGAGGCAGACCGACATCCCGGTGCTGTATGTGACTGATCGGGTCGCGGATCGCGTCGGGGAGAACGGCCCGGAGTACGGCTACAAACGAAACCCGGGCATGGAGTTCGGCGTCGCGACGGTGCGACTGGGCGAGGGCGTCGAATGGGACCAACTGGTCGCCGACAGCACGAGCGCGAAGCGTTCGCGCAAATATGTGCCGAAGGTCGTGAAGGTGGAGAAGACCGGCGGGTTCAAGGCGATGCCGCAGCGGATCGACGCGCTCGACGGCCGGGCGAGGCTGAAGCCCGGCTCGTATCCGGAGATCCTCGCGGAGCAGGCGCAACTCTTTCAACTCATCTCGCGCTGGTCGGCGTATCACCACAGCGACGAGGCGCTCGTCTTCATCCACGGGTTTAACAACACCTTCGACGACGCGGCCAAGCGACTGGCGCAGGCGTGGCACGTCGGCGGGAGGCAGGGCATCCCGATCGTGTACACCTGGCCCGCGGGTTCGGGCGGGATCAAGGGCTACGCCTACGACCGCGAATCGGGGGAGTTCACCAATGTTCATCTGAAGACGTTCCTCATGCACCTCGCCAAATGCCCGCGGATCAAGAAGATCCACATTGTTTCGCACAGCCGGGGGACGGACGTCGCGGTCACGGCGCTGCGCGAACTGCACTCCGAGGTCCGCGGACTCGAGCGCATGAGTTTCCTCGTCGCCGATGAGGTGATGACGCGGAACAGCGAGCTCATCCCGACGCCCACCTACGAGCATCTGAAGGTCGAGACACTCGTGCTCGCGGCGCCCGACCTGGACATGGAGGTGTTCGCGCAGCGGTTCTTCGGCGAGAACGCGATCCAGGCGGCCCGACGCGTCGTCGTCTATTTCTCGGCCGAGGACTCGGCGTTGAGCCTCTCGGACTGGCTCTTCCGGAGCAAGCGGCGTCTGGGCGCCCTGCATCTGGACGACATCCCGCCGCAGTTCAGGCATCTTTTCGCCCAGATCACCGCGCTGCAACTCATCAACTGCAAGGTGACGGGCGGATCGACCCATGCCTATGTGATGCAGCACCCCGCGGCCCTTTCAGACCTGCTGCTCGTCCTGAAGGGCGATGCGCCCCCCGGCGCTGAGCACGGCCGACCCTTGACGCAACCGTTCGAGGGCGTGTGGGAGATGGGCAACGATTACCTGCGGCCCGGCGCGCCCACACAGAAATAGCCGGGCGCTCCGTCTCAGGGAACGGCGGCCGGATCGCGGACCCTGTCCGAAAAATCCGGCGCATCGTCCGCGGCCCGCGCGCGCGCGTTGATGTGCGCGCCGCGCTTGAGAACCTCGAACGGCACCGACCGATCGATGAACCCCCGCTCGTAGAGCAACTCGTCGATCGTGCCGTTGAGCAGCATCCGGTAATCAAAGGGCTGGCGCTGCCCGGGGTCCGCCTGCAGCCTGATGCTCGTCGTGCAGTTGTCGGTGACGGCGTTGTAGAACTCGGGCGAGTCCGCGAGTTCGTTGATCCGGCGGATGTAGCCCAGGAAGCGCTCCCGGGTCGCTTCCAGCGGGATCGTGAACCGGTAGTGATGCACCTCTTCCCCTTTGCGAAAGTTGGTGCGGAGGCGGACGACATCGCGCTCGTCGGCGGCGACGTAGATGAGTTCGTACTGCCGGTACAGCCCTCCCACAGCGGAATAGGTCTCGCCGCGTTCTTTCCGCGTCTCGATCGAGAAGCAGACGCGGCCATCCTCGCCGAAGTCGAACGAGATGATCGGGTGCGCCATCCAGGGTGATCCCCAGGTCGTGAGGAATGCATCGACGCCACGCAGGTTTGAGAGGCGGTACGAGCGCGACTCCCATCGTGCGTCGTAGTCCGTCTCCGTTCGATACTCGCAGTTGCGGACGTTCTCGATCGTGATGAGGTCGTCCGCGATTGTCGCCCGCGCCACCCGGGCGACATCCGGCTGCCAATCGCGCGCGTTGCTGGGAGAAATGGTGAGCCAGCACGCGAGGACGAGCACGAACCCGACGGCGACGCCGAGCGT
>JAGVLZ010000077.1 GCA_020054055.1 Phycisphaerales bacterium | reverse complement strand
GCTGCCGCGGCACGGGCTACGCGGGGCGACTCGGCATCTTCGAGCTCTTCATCCCGAGCGAGGCCATCCTGGAGCATGTCTCGTCCGGCGCCACGCTCCAGGAACTGCGCTCGATGCTCGCCGCCTCGGGTCAGCAAACCCTCCGAGAGGACGGCCTGCGAAAGGCCGCCGCCGGACTCACCACCGTCGAAGAAGTCATCCGCGCCTCGGCCCTCTAACCCATGCTCACCTTCGCCTATCGAGCACGAGATTCACGCGGCGAGCCCGTCGATGGAACCATCGAGGCCCGCACGAAGTCCGACGCCCTCCGCGCGCTCGACCGCGAGGGCAAGACCGTCACCGACATCCAGATCGGCACGCGCCCCATCGACGCCGACGAGATCCGAATCAAGCACGCCGCGGGGAGCGTCCGCCGCGAGGAGGTGATCTCCTTCGCCGGGCAACTGGCCGTCATGCTCGAGACCGGCGTCCCCCTCTCCGACGCGCTCGACGCCTTCGTGAAATCCGCAAGGACCAGCGGCCTGCGAAAGGTCACGGAAGTCGTCGCGGGGCGAATCCACGGCGGCGTGCCCTTCTCGACCGCGATCGAAGACTTCCCCAAGGTCTTCCCGAACCTGATGGTCAGCCTGATGAAAGCCTCGGAGGCCTCGGGCAAGATGGGTGAAATGCTCGCCCGCGTATCCGAGTACCTCGCCAAGGAACGCCGCACGGCGCGGCAGATCAAGGGCGCGCTGACCTATCCGATGGTCATGGTCGGCATCGCGGTCGTCGTGACCGGGTTCCTCGTGACATGGGTACTGCCGAAGTTCGCCCGGATCTATGAATCGCGCGAAGCGGGCCTCCCCACGCTCACGAAAGTCCTCCTGCAATCGAGCCGCTTCCTCATCGAGAACTGGATCGCCTTCATCTCGGCGATCATCGGGCTCGCGGTTGGCTTCGTCGTCTTCCGCATGACGCCTCGCGGCCGTCGCGTCATCGACACGATGAAACTCAAGTCGCCCGTTATCGGCCCGATGTTCCGCCTCTTCTATCTCACTCGCGCGACTCGAACGCTGGGCACGCTCCTCGCCTCCGGGGTTCCGCTGCTCGACGCGGTGCGGATCGTGCGCGGCGTGACCGAAAACTACAACTGGTTTGAACTCTGGACCAGGATGGAGCACTCCATGACCGGGGGGCACACGATCTCCGAAGTCGTCGAGGATTCGTGGCTCATCCCGCCGCAGGTGGCCCAGATGATCTCGGCGGGCGAGCGCACAGGGCGCCTGCCCGAAGTGCTGGAGCGCATCGCCCGGGCCACCGAGTCCGACCTCGACGAAGCGGTGAAGAACGCCACCCAACTCATCGAGCCGGCCATGATCGTCTTCATGGGCATCACCATCGGCGGCATCGCGATCGCGCTGCTCCTGCCGATCTTCAACGTGGCGAACATCGTCGCCCACTGAGCAAGGCAGGGCTCACCGCGCGGCCAGCCGGTGCTTCACGCACCAGCAGCTGGCCCCGATCTTCACATCCGCCCGGCTCCACGCCTTCGCGAAGCGCCGCTCGATCTCCGCCGCCTCGCTTTCGCGACCCTGTGCGCGGAGTGCCCGCGCCAGCCCGTTGAGCGACCAGCCATTCTCGGGCCAACGACGCAAGTCCTCACGGTATTCGCGCTCGGCTTCGGCGGGCATCTTCGCCTCGATCAGCATCGCGCCGAGCGGGTGCCGCACCGGGATCATCCACTCGGGCGGCTCCATGTAGACAAGCCGATCCTCGATCATCGTTGCTGCCCGAAGTGCTTCGATCGCGCCCGAGATATCTCCCTCGTGAAAGGCGATCTCGCCCGCAAGCACGAGGTCCGCGATCCCCAGCACATCGTGCGCCTTGTTGACGATCGTCATCGCCTCAGGCGGGATCGCCGCGATCTGCTCCTTGAGACGCCCATGCTCGCGATGCGCCTCGTCCGTCCTCCCGAGCGCGGCGAGCGCCACGCCGCGACCGAACCGCCACATCGCCCGCGTGACCGGGAAGTGCTTGGCCGGCTCTTTCACCTTCAGCAACTCCTCCCACTTCCCGAAGCGCATCAGGGCCTCGACCTCGATGAAGAGGTACGGGTCCATCAGTGTCGCGTTTGTCTTCGCGAAGTCCGCCGGAACTTCCGCGAGCATCTCCCGCGCCGCCGAGAGGGACCGCGCGCTCCGCCCTTCCATCATCGAGACGTACGACAGGAAATGATGATCGTGCGCCATGTACAGGCGATAGAAGCCCTGCCTGGGTGAGAGCGCCCGGTATGCCTCGTCCACGATGATCGCGCGCTCGTTCGCTTCCGCCGCCATCGGCCACCGCCCCGTGCGAACGTCGATGTGCGAGGGCATGTGCACCATGTGGCCCGAGGCGGGGACCATGTTCCGCAGCCGATCCGCTGCTACGTTCGCGCGCGAAGGATCGAACGAAGCCTCAACCGCGTGGATCATCAGGTGATTCGCGCCTGGATGATTGGGGTCGAGCGCGAGAGCACTGTCTAACGTTGCAACGATCAGCGGCGCACCCTCCTTCGGCTGCCCATCCACCGTCCACAAGTCCCACGGCCGCAGGTCCATTTGCGATTCGGCGTAGAGCGTGGCGATGTCCGCATCATCCGGGTGCTCGGCCCAGAGCGATGCCATCGCCGCCGCGTACGCCTCGTCGAGCGGGCGACGGTCTGCGGGTGGATTCTTTGCGTACCGTGTCGCGAGCGCGTCGATCATCGCGCGCTCGATCGGGCTTGCTTGTGCGCGCAGAGACTTCGCCCTTGTGATCGCGTCCCACGCCGCCGCGTTCCGCGGCGCATCCATC
>JAGVLZ010000252.1 GCA_020054055.1 Phycisphaerales bacterium | reverse complement strand
GCCTCGCCGGGGTCGCGCCAGGAACAACGCGCCAGTACATCATCGACTCCGCGACCGACCTGCTCGTCGAGACCGGCTCGATGACCGGCGGCAACGCCTCCTTCAACGCGGGCGTCGTCGCCCCCGTCGGCAGCCTCGGCCTCGACACCGGAGACCTCGTCGGCTTCGACATCTTCGGCCCCACCGGCGTCGCGCTCCTCTCAACCACACCCGACGGCGGCCTCACCTCCACCCTCCGATTCCTCAATCTCTTTGATGCCAGCAGCTTCTCGCTGGGCGACATCGCCGGCGGCACCATCCGCGACATCACCATCATCCCCGCCCCCGGCGCGGCGATGGTCGCCCTCATCGGCGGCGTCGCGCTCGTTCGTCGCCGTCGCTGATCGAACCAGAATGAAGTCTTCCCCGCCGGAGGCACGTCCGGCGGAATCTCTTGGAAACGCTGACGCCGAGCGATCCGCGCCCGGCGTTCGGCATTGAGTGCGGGCCCGCGATTCACCGATCGCGGGCCTGTTTCGTCAGTGGATGAACCGCAGTCGCCCGAAGTCCGGCACCGGCACCGACCCGAAAGCCCGATACGGCGCCGGGAAGTACACAAAGAACGCTTTCCCGAGCAGCAGTTTGCGCGGAACGATGCCGATCGTGCCGTCGATCTGGTCCGAGACCCAGGGATCAACCTCTTCCCAAAGCCGACCGTCCTTGCTCGACGGGCTGTTGTCGCCCATGACAAAGAACTGGTCCTCGCCGAGCGAAGCGAGGTTCATTGGGTGCGTCGCGAGCGCCGGCCCCCAGCCCCCCCGTTGGAACTTCGCCGCCTCGTAGTACAGGTCGCGCGCCAGCCCGACGCGGTAGAGCGTCGCGGGGGAGCCGTTGAAGTCCCATTGCACGCTGGGCCTCGTCCCGCCGTAAGCCGCCGCGAGGGGCAGGTCGTTTCCGCTGTGGCTGATGTCGGTGTAGTCGCGGCCCGCCTTGCCGGTAGCGTGAAGCAGGCGCTCGGATGGTCCCCAGTTGTACTCGCCGCGGAGCAGCACCTCGCCATCAACGTGCAACTCAAGCGATTGATCGACGTGGCAAAACTCCACGTTCGTGACCCGTCCCGGTTCGAGCCCGCCGAAGACCGCAGTCGCGAGGTCGGTCCATGCCGGCTGCTGCGCCGCGGCGGGCATGATCGGGCGCACCCGGATCGTCGCGCTCCCCGTCAGAATGACCGCCTGGAACTCATGACCGAGCGCCGCAATTGTCGCCGTGGCGGTCATGCCGCCGGCATCGGGCTTGATCCCCGCGCTCATCCGCAAATCGGCGACGGGGAAGAGTTGCGACGGAGCCGCGAACTTGCCCGGCCACTCGTTGTAAGGAACCCAATCGGTGATCGGCCAATCGCTCGAGTTCCAAGCGAGCGACGTCGCCTCGGCCGAGTCACAGCGGTACTCGCGCCGGTTCTCAGTCTCCCAGTTCAATCCCTTCCAAGGGGTGATGAACCATCTCCGGCCGTCACGCTCCGGGTTCAGCGGGGCGAACTCGCTCGAATAGATCGGACGCCAGACCTCGTCCTGCACGCGCGCGGGCTTCCGCGCGATCGACCAATCACCCTTTGGGGTCACGGCCCCGTCCGAAGTCTTCTCGATCGGGCGCGTGAAGACATCACCATCCGCGACCCATACCTGCTCGTTTGGCAGCCCGATCAGCCGCTTGATGAAGTTCTGCGTCGAGAGTTCCGGGTTCTTGAAGACGACCACATCGAACCGCTTGGGCGGGAAGAGTTCGTAGAGGTACTTCTGCACGAGGATGCGGTCCCCCGCGCGAACCGGCACCGGCGCGGCCGGGGGGATGTAGCCGTGCTGCGGCATCTGCGGGGCGCGGCCGCCGATGCGGATCGGGTTCACCTTGCTGGTGGTCATCGGATCGGTGGCGCTGGGCGCGCCGTCGCGCCCCTGACTCTGGATCGAGAGCGGCGTCTCCATGTCGGCCGCGAAGTACCACGGGTTCACCGTCCACGAGTTGCCCGTCTGCTCGCTCTGAAAACGGATGTGCGCCCCCAGCAGCGTCGGCGCCATCGAACCCGTCGGGATGATGAACGCCTCCACCACATACGAGCGGAAGACCAGCGCCATCACGAACGAGATGATCAACGAGACCAGCGTCTCCTTGATCGACCCATCGTCCTGCGGCTTGCGTTGCGTGTCGTCGGTCATGCGGCGAACAGAGTAGCAAGCGGTCGGCGGCGATCTCCAATCACTGCCGGGCCGAACACAGGGGAAAACCGAGGAAGACGGAGGGGGTGAATGAATGGAGAAAAAATGAGCCACAGCGTCATATTCATTTCTCTCTCTGACTTCC
Organism: Phycisphaerales bacterium; assembly: GCA_020054055.1. Taxonomy (GTDB): domain Bacteria; phylum Planctomycetota; class Phycisphaerae; order Phycisphaerales; family UBA1924; genus JAEUIV01. The sequence continues at coordinate 1,979 of JAGVLZ010000252.1, read as the reverse complement.
TCTGTTTCCCTCTGTGTTCAATGTCTACGCCCCGAGTGGTGGATGAATAGGCTGAAAAGCAAGGCCGCTCGAACCGGACGCCCCTATACTCGCGACCGCCTTTCACCGAACAGGAACCGGAATGCACGCATCCCGCATCGCCCGATTCTGCTTGCTTGTGTTGTCGCTGTTCGTGCTTGCGACGCCAGCGCAGGCCGCGACCCCGCGCGTGCTGGAGGTCATTCCTAAGGATGGCCCGCTGGCGGTCGTGGCGGTGGACAATCTTGAGCGTTCAGACGCCCGCCTGCGCGAACTGCTCACGGCGGTGAATGGCGCGGGGTACGCGGGGATCGGTGCATTGCTGGGAGCGATGGGGGTGCGCGAAGGGATCGACCTCTCGGGGTCGGCGGCGATCGTATTCCTGCCGATGGAAGGTGGGGGCGAAGGCGCGGCGATGCCGGTGGCGCTGCTCCCCTCGCGTGATCCCGAAGCCTTCTTTGCCAGCGTCTCGGCGCGGGGCGAGGGGGATGCCCGCACGTTCGAGTATTCGGGAGCAATGTACGCCGCGCGCGTCGTCAAGCCCGGCTACCTCGTCGTGGGCAACGACCTCGCCTCGGTGGAATCCTTCAAGCCGGCGGAGCAGGGCGCGAGCGCCAACATCACCGAGTTCGGCCCCGTCGGCGCGCTGATCGCGGGTTCTTCCGACCTGGTCGCGTATGCGGACTCGACCAACTTCGCGCGCATCATGAACTGGATATGGTCCGTCTTCGGGGCCGAGGCGCCTCTCGGCAGCGAATCGCTGGGCGGCTACTTCCCCGACCGGCTGCTCCAACTGCTCAAGAGTGAATCCCGCGGCGTGCTGCTCGCCGCATCGTTCGATCCCGGCGCGCTCCGCATCGACTGCGCTTCGACTTTCGTTGCCGACGGCGTGCTGAATCGTGCGGCACAGTCACCCAAAGACGCCGGCGCCCCCGCCGAGTCGCCACTCGCCACCATGCCCGCGCTCCCCTACCTGCTCGCCCTCGGCATCGACGCCGCACACCCAGGCGTGCGCATCCTCGCCGATGAACTCGGCCCGCCCGGGCGCTCGACCAAGGTCTTCGTGCAACTGGAACTTGCGATCCTCGGCGCGATCCCCTCTATGGAAGCCCTCTCGCTCGTCGTATACGAGCCGGCCAGCGTGATGTTCGGCTCGCTCGCTCGGACGATGTTCTCGTGGCGCGCCCCCGCGCCGGAAGAGGGCGCCCGCGCCTTCCGCGAGTGGGTCGAATCGCTCGACCAGCGCCCGCAAGGCGACAAGGTATTTGGGTCGAAATACGAGCCCGGCGCGGAGTTGGACTCATGGAGCATCACGCCGCCGGCCGGCGCGTTCCCGATGGCGCCCATGCTCCTCGGCCCATTCCCAGACATTCAGGGAAAACTTGGCACAAAGCCGGGCCGCGCGTACCTGACCTGGTCGCGCGACGCCGCGCTGATGGACCGCGCCGCGAAGGTCGGACTCGACGGCGAACCGCCCCTCGATCGCGACGAACTCCTTTCGCGAGTGTCTTCGATGCTTCCGAAGCCGCGCATCATCGACGCCTACTTCGACACCACGCCGATCATCAAGCAGATCGGCCCGATGATGGCGGGCAGGCACGCCGCAGCCGAACTGCCCGCCAAAGTGTCACCTCTCGGCGCGGCCGTGACAGCGGAACAACGCGTCGCGCGACTGTCGATCGTCGCACCGACGGACCTTCTGAAAGCCTGGCGCACGCTCAGCCAGTCCGCAGCGGATGACGAGCCATCGCGGCCCGATCGTCCCACGAAGAAAGAGTGACCATGCCCGATCGCTGGCTCATCGCGAGTTCCGGGGGGGGCGGGTCGATCGCGCTGGACCAGCCGCGAGTCCTGGCGATCATCAACATCACCCCGGACTCATTCTCCGACGGCGGCGAGGCGTTCACCGTCGATTCGGCCCTCGCACGCATCCGCCGTGCGCGCGATGAGGGGGCCGCGAT
>JAGVLZ010000202.1 GCA_020054055.1 Phycisphaerales bacterium | reverse complement strand
TCCACGCCGCCCGCCTCGAACTCAGCGGTCCGCTCATCCTCCGCGATTCGCGACTGCGATCCATCGACAACGGCACCCAACTCCGACTCACCGCCCGCGCCGATGCCGGCCCCGCCTCGCTCGATATCGGCCTGCCCGTGCGGTTCGACGAGGCGAGCGCCTTCGTCGACGTCACCTGGCCCCTCGAACGCGAAGAGCCACCCACCATCGACGCCACACTCACCATCCCCAACCTCACCGCCTCCCGCGCCACACTCACCGATGGCCGCATCAACATCCGATCGGGAGAAACCGCCGGCGCCTACGAGGTCCGCTCCATGGCCGCCCGGATCCACGGCGGCGCGATCAGCGCCTCCGCATCATTCCATCGCAATGACGAGTCAGGATCGAGCGAGGTCGGCACCGCCTACTCGGCGGAACTCCAGGCCGCGGGGGTCGACTTCGCCTCGCTCCTCAACGACCTCAGAGACCCGGAGGCGCCCAACAATGAAATCCCCGACGCCCCCGGCTCCCGCGGCGAGGTCGACGCAACGCTCACCATCACCGGGACGCTCGGCAGCGCCGTGAATCGCCGCGGACGAGGCGTGGCACGAATCGCGGGGGGCGAGGTGATCGCACTCCCCGGAGCCATGCCCATGCTCCGACTGAGCAACTTCCAGGTCCCGCTGGGCGAGCCGCTCGAATCCGCCACCGCCTCCTTTTATCTCAAGGATGAGACCATCACCTTCGAGCAACTCCAGGCCTCCTCAGAATCACTCCTCATCATCGGCGACGGCACCATGACCCTCCCCTCGACGGACCTCAACCTCCGATTCAACACGCAGGGCCGAGGCACCATCCCCATCCTCGACGACATCCTCCGAGGACTCCGCAACGAACTCATGACCACCGTCGTCTCAGGGACCATCACCGAGCCGACCTACCGCATCGAGGCCTTCCCCGGAACGCAGCGTATGCTGGGGGCCATCTTCCAAAGAAAAAAGAAACCACTCCCCGCGACCGCCCCCGCCACGGACCAGGAAACGAAATGAGCGAAGAAGTACCCATTGCTCGGCATCATCCGAGGCCCAAGACCCCCGAGCAGACCCCGGGGAGCCGACGGGTGGACCAGCCCGACATCCTCCCGCGACTCGAAACTCTCATCCGCGAGTGCGGCGGCGATCCCACAACATTCGACGGTCGATTGGTGAAGGACCTCCTGCTCACCTCGCTGAAACTCCTGACCGACGGGCGCGACACGGGGGAACTCAAACTCCTCACCAGTTCCTTCAAGGAACTCCGCCACGCCTACCGCGTCTTCGCGGATTACGCCGAGCCGCACAAGATCAGCATCTTCGGCTCCGCGCGCACGCCCCCCACTCACCCCGACTACCAGACCGCGGTGCAGTTCTCCAGACTCATGGCCGATCGAGGCTGGCTCGTCATCACCGGCGCGGGCGACGGAATCATGAAAGCAGGCCACGAGGGGCCGGGACGCGAGGCCTCCTTCGGCCTCGCCATCCGGCTCCCCTTCGAGACCACCGCCAACACCGTCATCGCCGGCGACGAGAAACTCATCCAGTTCCGCTACTTCTTCACCCGCAAACTCATGTTCCTCAGCCAGTGCGAAGCGGTCGCGGCCTTCCCAGGCGGCTTCGGCACGCAAGATGAACTCTTCGAGTGCCTCACACTCGTGCAGACCGGCAAGAGCGCGATGGTCCCGATGGTCCTGATCGAAGGGCCGGGGCGGAACTACTGGGTCGATTGGGACCGTTACGTCCGCGAGGAACTCTTGAAAGGGGGCTTCATCAGCGCGGAGGACACCTCGCTCTATTACATGGCCAAGACGCCGGAAGACGCCGCCGACCACGTCTGCCGCTTCTACGCCAACTATCACTCCTCGCGCTACGTCGACGACGACTACATCATCCGCGTCAAGCACCGCCTGAACAATCGGCAGATGCTGGCGCTGAACGGCGAGTTCAAGATGCTCGTGAAATCGGGCGAGATCCACCAGCGCGGCCCATACGAGGCCGAGAACGAGTTCCCCGACCTCCACCGCATCGCCTTCACCCACACCCGCCGATCCTTCGGCAATGTCCGCCGCCTCATCGACCGCATCAACGGCTTCGCGATCGAGAACGGCGCGCCGGTGTAAAGCACAATGGAACGTGGAAAGTGGAAAGTGGAAATCAAAATGACGGGGCGCTCCTCGTCTTTATTTCCACTTTCCACTTTCCACGTTCCACTTTTTCTGACTCTCCTTTTCGGCGCGTGCGCGAAGCAGACACCCGCGAACGATCCGCCCCCCACCGCCGCCGTTTCTCAACGTGAGCCGGAGCGCGCCAAAGACGGCCTGGAAGTCGTCTGGTGGGTCACGGATGACTCCGAGGGGCGAGTCGGCGAAACGCTCGCACCCTTCCTCGATCCCCCACTGCCGACCGACGATGCCCTCCGCGAGCGCTGGCGCACCAGCGGGCTGCGCATGGTGCGCGTGCCGCTCGATCAGTTCGAACTCATCCAATCGGCGTTGCCCCCCGCCGCGCAGCGATTCCGCCAGCCGATCGGCTGGGCGAC
>JAGVLZ010000383.1 GCA_020054055.1 Phycisphaerales bacterium | reverse complement strand
TCAGCCGCATCCGGTCGAGCATGTAGTCGCGGTCGGAGCGGTCGTCGCCGAGGCGTCCGGCGACGCGCGAGGCGACGCGCGGATATTCGCCGCGATCGAAGAGGTCGCGGAGTTCGGAGTCGGTGGAGCGGGAGCAGGCGGTCAGAAGAAAAGCATTCACCACGAAGACGCAGAGGCACAGAAGAGAAGAGAAGTAGTTGTGTGTGATGTGAGACATTGCTGGGCGAAATGGCGGGGCTCGATCGTCGGATGAATCAGGGCATTCCAGTTCAGTCAATCCTCTCTGTGTCTCTGCGTCTCTGTGGTGAATGTCTTCTCGTCAGTTGTAGGAACGCCCTTCGGCGGTGCGTTTGAGGAGGTACTCGCCGGTCCAGACGTTCTCGCCCGAATCGAGCGCGGTGATGGTGTAGTGGGCGGCGTAGAGGTCGGTGCGGTCGAGGCCGGCGGCCCGAACAACGTTTCGGAGCGATGCGGTCATGGTGTGTGTGGGTCGGCGTTCGGGGGCGATGGATGTGGCCCATTCTTTTCGCGCGACGACGGCTTCGAGTTTCTCGGCCGGGATCACGAACCGGATGTTCCGCTCCCGACGCAGAGCGTGCATGACGTCCGAGTTCATCGTGCGGTCCATGAGGAACCACTTTTCTCCCTCGGAGACCAGGTCAGTGGTAAGATTGTCGATTTTGTGAATGGCGATCAGCATGAGCGGCGATTCGGGGGTGCGCTCGCGGAGGAACTCGCTCGATTGCAGGCTGGCGCCCACTTCCGTGGAGATGTCCTGGAAGTCGCGGGTCTGGAGGCGGGTGCTTTTCGCCGGCGCAACGCAGCCCACGGAATACAAAGTATTCACCACAGAGACGCAGAGGCACAGGGAGGAGGTGAATCTGTGTGTGGCACTGGGCATGGCGGGGCCATCGCGGTCGATGACGAATGAATCCATCGCACAAGGAATCAACTCTGTGTCTCTGTGCCTCTTTGGTAACGGCTCCTGCCTAACGCCCGTACTTGACCTCGTAATCCTTGGAGAAGACGGTTTCGCCGGTGCTGGAGCGCATGAGCTCGAACTTCATGTAGTAAAGCCGCGTGTCGGGGCGGTCGACGCTGTACATGTTCCCGTTGAGGAAGAGGAAGTATTCCTCGTTGACGGCGGGTTGCGAAAGGTCAGAGGTGTGGCCGATCTTCTGGTCGCTCGTCTGACCGAGTTCGCGCTGGCGGAGGGATTCTCGTCGCGAGCGGTTCTCGACGAAGCGGGCATTGTCGCGGACGATGCGGCTGTCCATGAGTTTGCTCTTGACGCGGTCGCGGACGAACTCGAAGTCGGTGGTGGACATCTTCGAGGTCTTGTTCATGAGGTCGCCGAAGACGACGGTGACGCGCTGGCCGCTGAAGTCCTGCGTGACCATCTGGTCGACGTCCTGGGCGAGGGCGAGGGCGACCTCGTCGCTTGCGGCGACGAGGTCGCTGGTGCGCATGAGTCCAGTCGAGGCTTCACCCGAGGTGGTGCTGCCGACGGGGACGCGGCCGCCGTCATCGCCTTTGGGGGCTTGTTGGCAGGCGGCGAGGGCAAGGAGCGGCGCGAGGAGCAGGGGGAGCGCTTGACGAGGCGATGGCATTGGAGTGTCCTCCGAGTGGTGTGATGCGATGGGGGAAGGATACCTGTTGGGCGCGGGACCACGGGACTCGAAGACTCGTCCCGCGCGTAGCGAGGTAAAGCGAAGCCGCGGGCAGGCGCGTTGGCGACCGTCCGCGGCGCTGGAGGTGCGTGTGCCGGATGTGTGCTGTTTCAGTGGCGTCCGCGTCCGCCTCGGCCGTGACCGTTCCCTCGATCCTGTCGGTGGCCGCCTTGATGGCGGTAGGACGAGCGATTGTGATCGTCGCCGAAGCGGAAGGAGAGCGAAAGGCCTGAGTGGTATCCCCCGTGGTAGCCGCGATAGTGTGGAGCGTAGTCGTATCGGGGCACCGGGTAGTAGACCACCGGGGGCGGGACCGACCGTTCGACGTAGACGACTTGAGGTGGGGGCGGGAGCGGCGGCGGGTCGTAGCGCCTGCCGTAGTAGGCATCGACAGGTTCGGGCTGGTCGACCACAACGGTCGTGGTCGCGATCGGCGCGGGCTGCGGCTCACTCAGCCGCGCGAGCACTTCCTGCTCCGCGATCTGGTACCGCTCCGGCGCCGAAGTGGCGGCCGGGATGGGCGGCGGCGGGTCCGGCCTGCGTTGTGCGAATGAGTCAGTGGCGAAGCCGAGCGTCAGGGAAAGGCTCGCCAACCCGATAATGCGGCGCGGGAACATGAGTTCCTAGCCTCGGTGTACCTCCGCGGGCCTGTACGGAGGGTCTGTGCGTTTTTGTGGCCCGATTGGATGACAACAGGTTATACGGGGAGAGCCTGGGTGCGTTGCAGGGTGCATCGGCCGAGCGCGCGGGGTCGTGCTGGACATATTCATGCGCTGCGGTAATATATATGCGGCATGAACAAGTCGCACCGCCACCGCCTCATCGCGCGCCTCCTCCAGGGCTCGAACGTCAGGAGCCAGGATCATCTGAAGGAGTTGCTGCTCGCCAGCGGCGTGCGCGCGACGCAGGGCACCCTCTCGCGCGACCTGCGCGAGATGGGGGTGCTGAAGGCGTCGACGGGGTACACTCTCTCGCCGGCGGACAACCGCAAGCGCGCATCGTCCGACCTGGAAGATGCGGTTCAGCGTCATCTGCTTTCGGTGGACGCGGCGGGGACGACGGTGGTGCTGAAGACCGAGCCGGGGTACGCGAGCCTTTTGTCGGCCCAGGTTGACCTCGCGCCGCTTTCGGGGATTCTCGGGAGTCTTGCCGGGGACGACACGGTGTTTCTGGCGGCCCGCACGCCCCGCGATGCGCGGAACACGGCGCTTCAGTTCCAGAAGATGGGGGGGATGCTCTGATGGAGCATCCTGAATCGCGTCGGCTGTCGTGCGCGGTGGTCGGCGCGGGCGGGTACACGGGTGCGGAACTCGTTTCGATCCTCGTGGGGCATCCGTGCGCCGAGTTGCGCGGCGTGTTTGGTTCAGAGAAGCGGGGGGAGGGCGAGCCGCAGGCGATCTCGTCGGTGTTCCCGAGGCTGCGCGGACGGTGCGACTTGCCGCTCGTTCCGGCGAGTGTTGAGGCGATCCGCGAGTTAGGGGCGGACGCGGTGTTTTTGTGTACGCCGCATCAGGTGAGTCACGATCTTGCGGCGGGGCTTCTTGGCGTGTCCGCCACGGCTGACTCCGCTCGAAGACTCGCTCCGCTGGCCGTGGCACCCGTGGTCTTCGATCTTTCGGCCGCGTTTCGGTTGAAGGATGCGTCGCTGTACCCGCGTCACTACGGGTTCGAGCACGCTCATCGCGGCGTGCTTGAGAAGGCGGTGTACGGCATCCCGGAACTCTTCCGGGAGCAACTCACGGAAGCGGGCCTGGTTGCGGTCGCGGGGTGCTATCCGACGAGCGCGATCCTCGCGCTCGCGCCGCTGGTCCGCGCGGGGGCAATCGAACCGGGACGCAGGCCCATCGTCGATTCCGTCAGCGGCGTCAGCGGCGCCGGGCGTCACGCGACGACGGCGAACCTGTTCTGCGAGGTGAGTCTTCAGCCTTACAACGTCTTCACGCACCGGCATACCCCGGAGATCGGTGCGTATGCGGGAACGCCGGTCATTTTCACGCCGCATCTTGGCTGCTTTGATCGGGGGATTCTTTCGACGATGCACGTTGATCTTGCCGCGGGATGGAACGGCTCGCGCATCACCGAGGCCCTTCGCGCGGCCTACGCGGATGAGCCATTTGTCAGGCTTTTGCCGCCCGGCGAGTGGCCTTCGGTCGCGGCGGTGCGGCACACGAACGTCTGCGACATCGGGTGGGCGGTGGACGAGGTGAACCATCACCTGGTCATCGTCAGCGCGATCGACAATCTTGTGAAGGGCGCAGCAGGGCAGGCCGTGCAGTGCATGAACGCTCGGTTTGGGATGCCGGAGCCGCTGGGACTTCTGCCCGAGGGTTCGGTGGGGGCGCGGGCTTGAAGCAACCCGTCGTGATCAAACTCGGCGGCCTGGCGGTGGAATCGCCGGAGCGGGCGGGTGACTTGCTCCGCGCGATCGCGGAAGCGCACCGCGCGGGCCATTCCGG
>JAGVLZ010000176.1 GCA_020054055.1 Phycisphaerales bacterium | reverse complement strand
GCCCGTCGCGTGGCCCTGCGCCCCAGGCAACTGGGCGGAGTGCGTGCAATCGAAGCACAGCGGCGGGCGGACTCCGCCGTCGAAACTCTTCTCCATCAAATCCCCCATTCCGATGAAGTCGTTGACCAGGCGGTGATAGCCGAAAAAGGTGCCGCGCTCCGTCAGCATGATCTCCCGGCATCCCGCGGCGATGAGTTTGTTCACAGGCCCCGACATCTCGTCCGGGGCGAGAAACTGTCCCTTCTTCACGTTGACGGCGCGGCCGGCCTTCGACGCCGCTTCGCCCGCGGCGACGAGAAGGTCCGTCTGGCGGCAGAGGAACGCCGGGATCTGGATCAAGTCCACGACGTCCGCGACGACCGCCGCCTGGTCCGGCGAATGGATGTCCGTTGTGACCGGCACGCCGAGGGTCTTGCGTATCTCTGAGAGCACCGCGAGCCCCTCGCTCAGCCCCGGGCCGCGGGGAGACTTCCCGCTGGTGCGGTTCGCCTTGTCGTAACTCGCCTTGAAGATGAACTGCACCCCCTCGGCGGCGCAGGCATCGCGCAGTGTTCGCGCGATCGTCAGTGTTCGCTCGCGCTCTTCGATGACGCATGGCCCGGCGATCAGCGTGAGCGGCTGGCCGGTGCCGATGGTCATCGTGCGTCCGGCGGGTCCTGTAATTCGGCAGGTCCGAGAGAGGTGTTCCAAATGAAGTCCCTAAAGGAAGGCATACGGCCGGGCAGAATCGGACCATGTTAGCCGGGCGGAACCGCGGCATGGATGGAACTTTGGCCTCCCCCCGCCGTATCGAATTGACGATACAGCCGAGCCGAGTTGCACAGGGCGCTCGTCTGTCGCGGAAGTACACGACTGCGGAGAGGGGTGGGTGAACCATGTCGTCCATGCCACGAGAGCCGGAAGCGTTCGCGGAACAAGTCGCCGCGATGCTCCGCCGATTGAAGCCCGAGTTCCAGATCTCCCTCACCGGGCCGAAGGAGATGATCGTCAACGGCCGGCGACTCGACCTGGAGAATCTGCTCCGCCTCGTCGCCACGACCCCCGAGCGCGGCACCGAGATCGTCGAGCAGTACCTCGAGCACCTCTTCGACGAGGAGTCGCTCTCCGCGGCGTCGATGCCGTGGGACCTCGCCAAGACGCGGATCATGCCGCGCATCCAGCCCATCACGATCTTCGAGCATCTGTCGCAGGAACTGGTCGCGCACATGCCCTATGTGAACGACACGGTGGTGGTCTTCGTGATCGACATGCCGTACATGACGGTGTCGGTGACGACGGAGCAGATGGTGAAGTGGGGATTGTCGGCGGATGAACTGGAAGCCGTCGCGAGGAAGAATCTGCGCCGGTACACACCGGAACTCGAGATCCGCACGATGGACGCGGCGGAGGGCGGGCACGCGATCCTCCTGACGAATCAAGACGGGTACGACGCATCGCGGCTGCTGCTCGAATCGCTCTTCGAGAAACTCGCGCCGGAGATGGGGGGCGATTTCCTGGTCGCGACTCCATCGCGCGACATGTTCCTTGCGCTGACGCCGAGTCCCGGCGAGTTCGTGGACAAGGTCCGCGCACGCGTTGAGCACGATTACCTCCGGCTGCCCTACCCGATCACGGATCGCCTGTTCTACGTCACGCGCGACGGCGTGGCGGGGACGGAGACGAAAGCGGCGTGAAGGCAGTAGGCTTGCGGCTTGAGGCCTGCGGGCTTGGCGACACGGTGCAGTGCTGGTTCGACCCACCCGCCCATCCGGGTTCCGGTATTGTGGCTCGGCAGCAGCCATGATCCTCCTCATCGACAACTACGACTCCTTCACCTGGAACCTCGTCCAGCGCATCGGCGAACTCGATCCATCGCTCGATCTGCGTGTGATTCGTAACGACCGGATCACGGCGGATGAGGCGGAGGGGATGAAGCCATCGCATGTGATCATCTCGCCCGGGCCGTGCTCGCCGAAGGAGGCGGGGGTTTCGAATGAGATCATCGCGCGGTTCGAGGGACGCGTGCCGTTGCTTGGGGTGTGTCTCGGGCATCAGTGCATCGGGCACATACATGGCATGACGGTCACGCGGCACAGCAAGATCATGCACGGGAAGACGAGCGAGATTCATCACGATGGGCGCGGGATCTTCAGAGGAGTGCCCTTGCCATTCACGGCGACGCGCTATCACAGCCTGGTGGTGCTGAAGAGCACAGTTCCTTCCAGCGGCTGGGAGGTCTCGGCGTGGACGGGTGACACGCTGGAAGATGGCTCGACGGCCGAGGTGGTGATGGGGCTGCGCCGCGTGGGGAAGACGGGTGAGGCGGCGCTGGAGGGGGTCCAGTTTCACCCGGAGTCATTTTTGACGGTCGAGGGGCCGCGGCTCCTGGCGAACTTTTTGGGGATCGGCGCGCCCGTGACTACACTGCGCGCATGACGACGACAACGCAGCAATCGAGGCACGCACGCGGAGTTTTGGCGGCGGCTTCGCCCGAGCGGGTGACGATCTCGTTCCCCGGGACGGACTATCGCCTGATTCTGGCGGTGTATCAGTCGCCGAGCACGCCGGTGGGCAAAAAGATCAACGGCTCCATCCGGGTTCAGGCGAAGCGCGTCGATGTGGTCCGCACCGGCGGCAAGTACATCGAGCCGCTTGACGGGACGCCGCGGAGGATTCAGGGAGAAGTGGTGGCGAGCGACACCGGCGAGAACACGCTGACGGTGAACGCGGGGGTGCCGATCATCTGCAAGTTGACCGATGCGCGACAGAGGGCGGATCAGTTCAGGATTGGTGAACTGGTTTCGTTCGAGGTGAACCCCGGGGCATCGTTCACGCAGGCGCTGTCGTGACAGCGCGACGAGCGCGGAGCCGCCACGGGATTCGCTGCGCTCATCCCGAGCGTGCGGTGATGGAGGCGTTCAGTTCACGGGTTCGCAGACGACGCCGAGGGGCTTGACCTCTGAGCGCGTCTCAAGAGGTTCCGTCGAGTAGGGCGGGAACGAGGAATCCAGTCCCCATGCATGGAGCGGGTTCGCGTCGCGTGGCGGGCGCGCGACAGCGCTCGGGCGCGCGGATGGCTGCGGCTGCTCTGGAACAGCTGAAAGTATCGGCGTTTGTGTCATGGACCACACTCCCTGCGAGCGGCCGCGGACAAACAAACTCGCGTCGCTCGCCTCGCGCCCACCATGGCGTCGGTCGAACCACACGAATCCTACGCACGGGCGCGCCCGATGTTGCGGGCAATCGGATGTGATGTCGGTGAATTCGGCGTGGTTCCGAAGGGAAACCCCTCGGAATGCGGTGAATCGATCATCGGAATCGGTGTGTCGGGTTTTGGAAGTGTCGAGGAATGGTGGAGAACGAAAGGGAGTGCGCCGGTATCGGATTTGCTTGGCGCTTTCCTTCATGCCGATCCGGCACCGAACTCCCTCCTCTCGCTCCTCTCCCTCATCCGCGACCCCGCCGCTCTCTGGGAAAAAAACTCCCTTTGCAGAGCGGCGTGGCCGTTTTTGATGATTGTGCAACGGGATGGCTTGACATGCCCGCACATGAATTCGACGTTGGGGTTGTTCCGGGAATGAACTCCACACCTCTTCACTCATCCTCAGCGCGAAGCGAACACAGGGACATGAGCCTCGATCCGCAACTCGGGGCTCCAAGGCACGAACGGACAGGCCTCCGCTCGTGCCTTGTGTCTTTTGGTCGCGAGTGATACCGAACTCCGCTTGATTCCCGGGGCGTGAGGGAAGCCGCTTCCAAGCGAGTCTTCGAGCGAAGATGCGGATGCTCCCGACCTGAACTTCGCTTTGATCCGCGCGATCAGTCGGTGAGCGGCGTCGCGAGCGGCGCGGCGACGTGCGGCCCCTCGTGCAGCATCAACTGCCAGAAGCCGACGTCGTGCCAGGCGTCGAACTTCCAGCCCGCGTGCATGACGTGGCTGATCTTCTTGAATCCCATCGCTTCGTGCAGGCGGATGGAGGGTTCGTCGGGGAGGGTGATGCCGCCGATGAGCGAGTGGAAGCCGCAGCACCGGCACCGCTCGATGACCTCGGTGTACAGCGCTCGGCCGATGCCGCGACGGTGCGACCGGGGGACGACGTAGACGGTTGATTCGGCGGTCCACTGGTACGCGGCGCGGTCGCGCCACACGCCGGCCTTGGCCCACCCAGCGAACTTGCCCTCGACCTCGGCGACGATGAAGGGGTAGCGGGCGAGTGACCTCTCCCACGCATCGCGGAGTTCGGCGGGGGTGACGGGCTCGTAGCCGAAGTGGATCGAGGTGTTGGCAATGAAGTGGTTGGTGAGCGCGGCGATGGGGTCGAAGTCATCGGCGCGGGCGGGGCGGAGGAGCATGGGGGCATTATCGCATCGTGTGCTCACCGGCCCAGGTCGGCGAGGACTTCGCGGTAGAGGGTGATGGCGCAGAGGCCAAGTTGGAAGGCGGCGAGAAGGAGGGGAAGTATGTAAACGTGCCACCGATCCGCAGGCTTCGGCGAATCGGTGCCGTCCGCGCTTCCGCACCGATTCCCATCGGAATGTGAATCGGTGGCGCGGGTCATCGAAGCGAGCCAGATGAGCGCGATGGTGATGAGCGGCTCGAAGTAGCGTTGCCACGCCATGGAGTTCATGGTCTGCGCGAAGAGCCAGCCGAGGAGCGAAAGGAGCAGCACGGCGGCGGGGACGCGGCGGCCAGCGGCGCTCGCGGCGCGAAAGAGGAGCAGCAGGATGAGCGCGCCGACGGGGGCGGCGGCGGTGATGACGATGGAGCGTTCCATGATGCAGGGGAACTTCTCGACGATGCGCCAGAGCCAGCCGTAGGAACGGGGCATCCACGTTTCGGTCCAGTAGTAGGAGGTCGGGCTGATGAGTGAGAGTGCGAGGGCGATAGCGGCGGCGGCGAACGCGGCGGGATCGGTGGGGCGAAGGGCCCGGAGTTCGCGCCATGCGAAGGGGATGAAGAAGACGCCCAGCGCGCCCGTGAGCGCAAGGGCGAAGGCGGGTGAGGCGAGGTTCGGGCCGCGGTTGTGCTTCAGGATCGTGTCGTCGGCGGTGACCGGGTTGAGTTGCCAGCCCCATTGCCAGACGAAGTAGAGAAGCACGGCAGCGGGGAGCGCGGCGGCGATGCAACCCGCGATGAAGTTCAGCATTGAACGGGGGCGAGGCGCGAGAGTGTCGTGCTCATCCCATCTGAAGATGCGCGGAACAAAGGCGGCGAGGGGGCTGGCGATCAATCCGGCAAAGCCGAGCGGCGCGGCGAGCCAGACATTGACCTGACGGATGCTGACCGCGAGCGCGGCGGCGAACCCGGCGCCGATGAGACGCGCATTCGTGGTGCGCGCGATGGTCGCGGACGCGAGGGCGAGGGTGACGAAGAAGAGGGCGGCGTTGTCGGTGGTGAGCCAGATCGTCGCGCCGAGGATGTAGGGGCTGCACGCGAGGGGAAGCGTCAACGCGAGCGCCCCCCACGCGCCCGCGAATCGCCTCGCCGCGAAGAAGACCGACGAGATGAGCAGCACGCCGAGGAGGGAGTTGGTCGCGGTCATCGCGGCGGTGCTGCCGGTGAGTTTCCACAGCGCGGCCATCAGGACATGGAAGCCCGGCGTCGTCGCGGAGTCGTATCGAACGACATCGACCCTCGGCCAGTCGGCGCGCATCTTTTCGATGATCGGCAGGTGGTATTGAACCGCGTCGGCGTGCTCGCTGGTGCCGCCCGCGCCGGAAAGCACCACCGGCAGGAAGAGGGTGCAGAAAACGACGAGGAGGATCGCAAACGGGAGCGCCGGGGACGGCGGGTCAGCGGAGGGAGTGGGGGACATGCAGATTCCCAAGGCAGGGGTTCGATGCGGATGGGGGGAAGGGGGCGGTTAGGTCGATACTTTGTGTGAATGGCTCGACCTGACATGAGATCGGACAAATCCGTGCCGCGGCCCCCGTTGTGGTGGTCTCTGGTGCGATTGGCGCGCCCGGCGCAATGGACGAAGAGCGCGTTTGTTCTGATCGGGCCGCTGTACGGGTTGCGGGACTTGGAGGCGGAGGGGGCCTCGGTCGGCGAGATCGCGACGAAGGCGGTGCTGGCGGCGGCGG
>JAGVLZ010000213.1 GCA_020054055.1 Phycisphaerales bacterium | reverse complement strand
CTGCGCGGCAGGTGATGCGGCCGGCTTCTTCTTCAGTCCGTCGAGGAAATCAAGCATGCCGCCCTTGGGGCCAGGAGCGTCGGGCGGCGGGGGATTGATCGTTGCGGCCACTGGCTTCCTGGCGGCCGCCACCTTGGGCGGGTCCGCCTCCGCGAACTCGTCGACGAGGCCTGGACGCTCGTCAGCCTCGACCGCGGCGCGAAGCAAATCGAACTCGCCGCGAAAGTCGATGACCAACTCGAAGTGCCGGGCGATGCCGACCGCCTCACGCAGGTCATGGTCAATCTGCTCCGCAACGCGGTGGACGCGATGGACGGCCCGGGACGCATCACCGTCACCGCCGACGAGTCCGAGCGCGACGGCCGCCGGTGGGTCTCGCTCACCATCGCCGACACCGGCCCGGGCATCGACCCCGATCTGCTCCAGCGTCTCTTCGAGCCATTCCAATCCACCAGACTCGACTCGCACGGCACGGGCCTCGGCCTCGCCGTCGCCGAGGGAATCGTCCGAGAGCACGGCGGGGTCCTCCTCGCACGCAACGGCCCCCATACCGGCGCGGTCTTCGAGGTCATGCTGCCGACGAATCAAGCCGTCGAATCCACGCCGCCGCGCGAACCCGATGTGACCGAGTTGCACCGCGCCGAATCTCGGGGAATCATGGCCTGAGCCACGTTCACCCCCGCTCGACCTCGCGATCATCCACATGACCCATCGCCCGGACACCCACGAGACACCGACCGCCGCGCCGCCCCCGCTCTCCATCGTCGCGCTCGACGACGACACCGACTTCCGCGAGTACTTGCGCGAATCGCTCGCGCAGCAGGGCCACGACATCCGCGCCGTCGCCACCCCGGACGAACTCACGAGCGCCCTCGAGTCGAGCACGCCGAACGTGATCCTCCTCGACATGAAGATGGGACGCTACAGCGGAGAGGCCGTGCTCGCCGAACTTCGTCGCCGGTGGCCCCGTCTCTGCGTCATCGTCGTCACGGGATATCCATCCATGGAGACGATGCGCGAAACATTCAAGCAGGATGTTTTCGACTACGTCGCCAAGCCTTTCTCGATGGACGAGATGCGACGCGTCCTCGCACAGGTCGCCCAATCACTCGGCCTGGGCGGCACGGTCCAGGACCGCCTCCGCTCCGCACTCGGACGACAGATCCGCCTCACACGCACAGAGCGAGGCTGGACCCTCAAGGAACTCTCCGAATCCTCCGGCGTCAGCATCAGCCAACTCTCGAGCATCGAGCGCGGCGCCCACCTCCCGAGCATGGAAAGTTTCATCGCCATCGCCGCCGGACTCGGCGCCACTCCCAGCGAATGGTTCAGCGATGCCGGATTCTGAATCAGCCTCCTCCCCCGGTCCGACCGGGGGAGGTGCCCGAGTCGGCGAGGTCGGAGCGGGCGAGTCGCCCCCGACCTTCTCCATCACAACTCCGTCCTGTAACCACCACCTCCGTCAATTCGTGCCGCCCGCGACGCTCCGCTAATCAAGTCTCTCCCGGCAACACCCGACTGCAATCGGGGACACCCACCCGGGGATGGGAGTCCCGATCGCGCATCGGCCGCTCGACGGAGGCCTCCAATATGGAACACTTCGCACAACATCTCATCGAATCGACGCGCCACGTCTTCGATCGGATGCTCCACATCGATGTCTGGGCCGACGAACCCGAGCCGCGCCATGAACCGAATCCCACCTACGACGTCTCGGCCATGATCGCGGTCGCGGGAGAGTTGGATGGATTCGTCGTGCTGAGCCTCCCCTTTGACACCGCCCGCCGCGTCGCCTCGGTCTTCGCCGGTTCCGACAAGCCGCTGTCCGACGACGACCTCGCCGATGCGCTGGGCGAGATCGTGAGCATCATCGCGGGCGGTGCCAAGCCGCGCCTCGAAAACAAACACATCAACCTCGGCTTCCCCTCCGTCGCCATCGACGCCGCACCCATCAACTACCGACACGATGACTTCCACCCGATCGCCATTCCATTCACCTGCGACTGCGGGGAGTTCACCGTCGAGTATGCGCTCCACGCCGCGGCACACGCCTGAACCGCACACGGAACCCTGACCATGAAGATCCTCCTCGTCGACGATTCCAAGACCATGAGGACCATCCAGAAGGCGGTCCTCGCCCAACTCGGCCACACCGACATCGAGGAAGCCGCCGACGGTCGCGACGCCATCGAAAAACTCCATCACTTCCAGCCCGACCTGCTCCTGGTCGATTGGAACATGCCGAACATGGACGGCGTCTCCTTCGTCAGGCACTACCGCGCCACCGGCTCCAAGCAGCCCATCATCATGGTCTCGACCGAATCGGAAAACTCGAAAGTCGCGGACGCATTCGACGCCGGAGTGGACAACTACGTCATCAAACCCTTCACGCCCGACATCCTGAGCCAGCGCATCCAGGAAACGCTCGCCAAGGCCGCTTGATTCGGATGCACATGGCGGCTCGCCCGCCAGCGCGAGCAGCCCCGCCAAGAAATACGAAGGCGATGCTCACGAGCGGGCGAGCGCACAATCGCCATCCCGCGAGCGCTCCTTCGCTCACACGCTGTTGCCCCAGTTCGACAGCACCAGCGTCACGTCCGCGAAGTCCACCTCGCCGCTGTCATCAACATCCGCCGCCACCAGCACCAAACCCCAGTTGGCGAGCACCGCCGTGATGTCCGCGAAGTCCACCACCTGGTCCCCGTTCGCATCGCCCACCACCCGCGGCGGGGGCACAAACTCGACCGCCCCCATGTCCAGCAGCGGCGACGAGGCCGGCCCGTTCGGCGGACCGAAAACATACTCGATCCGCCGCGACGACAGCATGTAATCGAGCGGCGTCTCCTCCGCCGTGTCCGCGTCGCCGTCGAGGTCCGTCGCATCCGCAAGCAGCAGCGCCGCGTCGCCCACGTCAATGCAGGGTGAGATTGCCGACAGCGAGAAATCGTCGTCCAACGTCCCCGGCACGCCGTCGGCACCGGCCGGGTTCACAAACAACGGCGGCACGCCGATGTTCCCGACCCCGCCCAGCGACCCGGTCCAGCCCTGAAGACACGAACGATTCACGTTCAACGTCCCGCCCGCTCGCGTCGCCTGCGCGGCCTGCCCGGAGCCCGTGTTATCAGTGTTCGACCAGAGAATCGCGTTGGTGATGTTCGTCGTCCCCGCTTCGCAGTACAGCCCGCCGCCGAAGAGCAGCGCGGTATTGCCGTGAAACGCGCACGACGAGGCATTGACCGACGACGCCGCCCACACCGCGCCGCCGGACGAGACCGCGAAGTTCCGCGAGAAAACCGAGTTCGCGACGTTGCCCCATGAACTGGAATAGAGCGCGCCCCCCCGGTCGCCCGAGTTCCCGCCGAAGAAGCAGTTGACGATCCATGTGTTCGTCCCGGAATGCACCGCGCCGCCCCGCGACGCCGAGTTGCCGACGAACGACGAGCGCTTCATCCGCAGGCTGCTGCTGGAGTTGAAGACCGCACCGCCGAAGTTCCCGAAGTTCGAGGCAAACGTGCAGTCCGAAACGTTCACCACGCCGCAGCACGACCAAAGCCCGCCGCCGAACGACGCATTGTTCCCATTGAACGCGCACCCCGAGAGTTCCCCGGCGTCGCGTATGTACACGCCGCCACCCTCGGACGACGCGAAGTTGCTCCGAAAAACGCACCCGATCACCGTCCCCGCGCCAAACCGGCTGAACACCCCCGCCCCCGACGCCGCGTGATTTTCCTCGACCACGCAATCCACGATCGTCAGCGAACCCTCGCTCAGAACCCCTCCCCCCGAGTTGTTCGGAAATGTTCCCGCGTCCGCGCGACCGCCGCGGATCGTGAACCCGTCGATCGTCGCCGGCGCGAAGAGCACGCGCATCGAAACCACATGGAAACAGTTGTCCAGCGCATCCCCCTGCACCCCGATGTCGCCGCTCAGAACGGCCGTCGAAGCGCCGGGAACCCGCTCGCTCGCCGCCGACTCGGTCCCGACAAATCCACCGCGGACCGCAACCCCGCTGAAAAGTTGAAACGTCGCGTTGCGATCATTGCTCCCGCCGTCGGGGCGATACGTTCCCTCCGCCACCCACACCTCATCGAAAAGACCACCCGACAGCGACGCGGTCTGCAGCGCCGACTCCAGCCTTTGGAAGGCACTCCCCCAAGAGAGCCCCGTGCCCAGCGGCGGCGCATCCGCATCGACGAACAGCACCCCGCCCAGCGCCGTCGCCGACGATGCGAACGCGCAGCACACCATCGACGCCGCGCGCCGCCATCCGCTCTTCATCGTGAAACCATTCAACGAGTGTCGTCCTCTCCGGGCGGCACCTCTCGGCGCAGCCGTTCGCCATCGCCCCCCGCACCCAAGCAGTGTGAGGTATCCCGACCCCCTTTCCAAACCGGCCACGAACGATTTCGTGAGAAACGGAAGCCCGGGCAACAAAGGAAACATAGTGACCTTCGCCCGACTCCCTGACCCAAAGCCTGTTCGTATGAGAATCGTTATCGGACGAATGAATCGCCCGGCCGCGTCACCTATTTTCGGTACCGTGGTGCTTGGGAATACCTAATCTTTGACGATGACTCATCCCTGGTGTAGATTCCCTACCGGAGAGTCCAGCGCGATCGGCGTGTGTATGCCGCGAACCGCTCTGGAAAAAGAATCACGAGCATTTGTGCCCGGGCTTTATCGCCCGGGAAAAGTCGCCATAGGGAGAAGAGACACATGAAGAATCTGTTCGCCGTCGCTACCGTTCTCGCCGTCGCCGCCGGCGCTTCCGCCTCGTTCTCGCAGATGGAAATGCAGACCCAGGGGTGGGCCTTCCCACTCTCGCCGGGCGCCACGACCGTCTCCTTCGACAAGTTCGACACCCAGGGCGGCACCCGCGTCCTCAAGGGCGTCCTGCTCGAAATCGCCGGTGACATGGAAGCCTCCATCACCGCCGAGAACAACAGCGTCGTCCCCGTCAACAACTTCGGCGTCAGCATCACCGGCATCGTCGACATCGACGTCGGCCCCCTTTCGGGCGGCCTCGGCATCGTGGCGAACTCGCCGATCGTCGCCGTCGGAGCCACCGACAACGGCGGCACGCCCAACAACTCAGGCCCGGACTTCGCCGACTTCGGCACCGTCACCGGCAGCGACTCCGACAGCGCCTTCGGCCTGCCGATCCCCTTCTGGATCGGACCCGGCACCGTCATCGGCAACGTCGCCGGCTCGGGAGGCTTCGCCGCCCAGGGAACCGCCGACGCCACCATCAACTTTGACAACTTCGGCGCCAAGGGCACCGCGAAACTCACCTACTTCTACGACGTCATCCCCTCACCCGCGACGGCCTCGATCATCGGCCTCTCCGGCCTCGTCTCGCTCCGCCGTCGCCGTTCATAATCGAATTCGACGACCCATCCAACGGCCCCGCTCATCGCAACGGGGCTTTTTTATGCGCTCTGCCCCTCTCCGTAACCGATTCCGACGTCCAACCTGCCTTCCAAGGACCAATCAAACCATGCGGATCATCCCGAACAGTCAGTGAAAATCCGCTTCAACGGTTGTAAGTCCGGTATTTTTCTTGACCCGACCCCAATTCAAGGGCATACTCCGCCTTGCATAGGAGGTCCGCGTCAGGCGACGCGTATTCGCACAGGACACCCTTGCAACAAGTCGGTTCGTGAATATCTCGTGGGCGATGTCGCCACCGGGATTGCACAGAGAAGGAGAGAGTTTTCGTATGAAGAACACCGTTTTGGCTATCGGAGCCGTCCTCGCGATGGCTGGGGGCGCTCAGGCTTCGTTCTCGCAGATGGAAATGCAGTCACAGGGCTGGGACTTCCCGCTCTCGCCCGGCATGACCGGCGTGACGTTCAACCAGTTCGACACCCAGGGCGGCACCCGCGTCCTCAAGGCCGTCGAAGTCAGCATCGAGGGCACCATCCAGGCCCTCATCACCGCTGAGAACAACAGCACCATCGACGCGAACGCCTTCACCACAAGCATCACCGGCATCATCGACTTCAACATCGAGAACGCTTCGGTGGGCCTCGGCATCAACGCCGTCAGCGGCAACATTCCCGTCACCGCCACCGACAACGCCGGCACGCCGAACGGCATGGGCACCGACTTCGCCGACTTCGGCCTGGTCTCCGGATTCGACAGCGACAGCGCCCTCGTCTTCCCCTTCCCCCCACCGGGACTCCTGCCCTGGATCGGCGGCGGCACCGTCTCAGGCACCATCACCGGCTCGGGCGGCTTCGCCGCTCAGGGCTCCGCCGACGCCACCATCAACTTTGACCTCTTCGGCGCCTCGGGCACCGCCAAGGTCACTTACTTCTTCGACGTGATCCCCACCCCGGGTTCCGTCAGCCTCGTCGGCCTCGCGGGCATCGCCGCCATCCGTCGCCGTCGCAACTGATCGTCCACCCAAGTTTACCCTCAGAACCCCGCCCCCGTGCGGGGTTCTGTTGCTTTTGGGCACTGGTTCACTTTGGCTGTGGCACGGGTTTGTAGCCCGAGTGGTATTCGCCAGAGTGAACCAGTGCCCGCTTTTGCCCCTCACGCAGCAACCCGACACGTTGCTGGTACCATGTTCGCCCACGTTCTCGTGATCGCAACCTTTTTTTCAGGGCGCCCGGCGCCCGGGATTCACCCACATGCGGACGCTGTTCTCCAAACTCGCACGAACTCTCCTCGGCGGACTCATCATCCCCGCCACACTGCTCGCACAGGAACCCGCCGCGGCCCCCGCGCCGGCCGCCCCCGGAGCCGCCATGGAATACATCCGCCTCAGCACCACCATGGGCGACATCGTCCTCGAACTCAACCGCGAGAAGGCCCCCGTCTCCGTCGAGAACTTCCTCAAGTACGCCGACAAGGGCCACTACGACGGCACCATCTTCCACCGCGTCATCGAGGGATTCATGATCCAAGGAGGCGGCTACTCCGCCGACCTCGTGCAGAAGTCCACCGACGCGCCCATCAAGAACGAGTGGAAGAACGGCCTCAAAAACACCCGCGGCACCATCTCCATGGCCCGCACCGCCGTCCCCGACTCCGCCACCAGCCAGTTCTTCATCAACGTCGTCGATAACGCGATGCTCGACATGCCGCGCGACGGCGCCGCCTACGCCGTCTTCGGCACCGTCCTCCAGGGCATGGACGTCGTGGACAAGATCCGCACCACCAAGACCCAGGCCAAGGACGCCGCCTTCCAGAATCTTCCGATCGACGCGGTCGTCATCAACTCCGCCAAGCGCGTCCCCGCCGCCGAACTGAGCGAGGCCATCGCCGCCGCCCGGAAGGCCGACCAGGACCGCATCGCCTCGCTCCACAAAGCCCAGGAAGGCGCGATGAACGAGGGCATCGAGTACGTCAGGTCCAAAGGCGTCGATGTCTCCGGCGGCAGCAAGAGCGCCTCGGGACTCTGGGCCGTCGATCCCAAAGTCGGTGAAGGAGCCCAGCCCAACCCCACCAGCAAGGTCAAGGTCCACTACACCGGTTGGCTCACCAACGGCACCAAGTTTGATTCCTCCGTCGATCGGGGCCAGCCCATCGACTTCGGCCTCAATCAGGTCATCAAGGGCTGGACCGAGGGCGTCGCGGGAATGAAGGTCGGCGGCAAGCGCTACCTGGTCATCCCGCCTGAACTCGGCTACGGCGACCGCGGCTCACCCCCGGCCATTCCCCCCAAGTCCACCCTGGTCTTCGAGGTCGAACTGATCGACATCGTCACCCCCTGACGATCGCCCCCTGTCCTCGAAATAAACCCCCATGAGCCGGGGAGACCACTCCCACCCCGCCAACGAAATTCGAGAATCCCACTCGAATGCCGGATTTCCGCTTGACCGACCGGCCCCTGTCGGTCAAGTTTGATTCCGGCCTTTCCGCATCGGGCCCTTCGGGTCCCGCTGGGGTATCGGGCTGGGCGCGGCCGTGTCCGCCGCACTCGGAGAGGTGATCCCGGCACTAACCCCCGGGCGTCCTCGATCTCGTGCCCGTGCGCGCGGTCGTGGGTGGTTCTTCCGTTTTCACGCGTGAGGAGATGCCGCAGAATGAACCTTGAAGCACTAGGACGTGCGGGCCGTCGGGCGCTCGCGGGCTGTTTGTTCACCGCCGCAACAATCGCCATGACCGCGTCGGCCGGCGCCGGCGTTCGCTGGCGCACGGGCGATGAGGGTCCCATCCAAAAAATGAGCAAGCAGGAACTCCGCGCTTCGCTCGAAGACCTGGCGGCCCAGCACCGCGGCGAAGCGGGACCCACCCGCGTCGTCGTCACCTTCGAACGCCCGCTCACCGACGCGGAGAAAGACTCGCTCAAGACTTCGGGCGTCTCGCTCCTCTCGTATCTGAGCGACAACTCCTACTTCGCCTCGATCGACGCGCAGCGCCTCAACGCGAACAACGTCGTGGCCCTCGCCGCGATGTCGAACGTCCGCCCGATCCAGCGCGCCTGGAAACTTCACCCCGACCTGAACCAGGGCAAGATCCAGCCCTGGTCGATCGTCGGCGGCGAGCCCAAGCCCGGAGCCCCCGCCGACTCGAACCCCACCGTCGCCGCGTACATCATGTTCCACGACGACGTTGACTTCGACGCGGAAGGCCTCGCTCTGTTGGGCAAGCACGCCGCGGGCGTCGTCTCGACCATCGAGATCGTCAACGGCGCGGTGATCGAACTCCCCTTCGAGAACATCAAGGCCCTCGCCGACGAGGACGCCGTGAAGTGGATCGAGCCGCCGCTGCCGCAGTTCGAGACCATGAACTTCGAGAACCGGATCATCACGGGCGCAAACACGGCGCAGGCCGCCCCCTACAACCTCTCGGGCGCGGGCGTCACCGTCCTCGTCTTCGACGGCGGCACCATCCGCACCACCCATCAGGACTTCCAGGGACGCGCCGTCAACATTGATACCGACGCGGTCTCCGACCATGCCACCCACGTCTCGGGCACGATCGGCGGCGGCGGCATCGCCGACCCGACCGAGCGCGGCATGGCGCCGGGCGTCCAGATCCGCAACGCCGGCTTCGAGTGGGCCGGCGGCAACGGCTTCCTCTACACCGATCCGGGCGACCTCCTCGCCGACTACACCAACGCCATCACCAACCACGGCGCCGACATCGCCAACAACTCCATCGGCAACAACACCGAGCCCAACGGCTTCGATTGCTCGTGGCAGGGCGACTACGGATTCACCGACACCATCATCGACAACATCGCCCGCGGCTCGATCAACGGCCAGCCCTTCCGAATCGTCTGGGCGGCCGGCAACGAGCGCCAGGGCTCGCGCTGCGATGTCGAAGGCTTCGGCGATTACTACTCCAGCGGCCCACCCGCAAACGCCAAGAACCACATCACCGTCGGCGCCCTCAACGCCAACGACGACTCGATGACCACCTTCTCATCGTGGGGACCTTCCGACGACGGGCGCATGCGCCCCGACGTCTCCGCACCAGGCTGCGAGGCTGGCGGCGATGG
>JAGVLZ010000142.1 GCA_020054055.1 Phycisphaerales bacterium | reverse complement strand
GACGGCGCGTGCGACCGGGGAAGGACGGACGGATCGAGTTTTGGCGTCGCATCACGGGTCTCCAGCGGCGGGGCGTTGACCTCCGCCGCGGCGACGGCAGAGGCCCGCCAACATGGGAGAGCGACAACGCGCCCCCGAGCGGCGCACAGATCGCTCCGCAAAATGAAAAACCGACGAGTCGAGGCCCGTCGGCTTGACAGATTGTCGGAGAACTCCGAGCCGCGCAGCCGCCGCTCAGCCCTTCCAGCCGGCCTTGAACTGCTTGATCGCCGCGCCGAGTTTTTCTTCCATCGACTTGTCGATGTCGCGCAGTTTGGCGAGTTCTTCCTTCACGCCCTTGCCGCCGGCGTTGAAGTACGCGAGCATTTCCTTCTCGAACTGTGAGACCTTCTCGACCGCGACATCGTCCAGATATCCCTTCGCCCCCGCGAAGATCGAGATGACCTGGTCGATGACGGGGTAGGGCACATACTGCGGCTGCTTCAGGAGTTCGACCATCCGGCGGCCGCGATCCAACTGCGCCTGCGTCGCCTTGTCGAGTTCGGTGCCCAACTGCGCGAAGGCTTCGAGTTCGCGGAAGGAGGCGAGGTCGAGTCGGAGCGAGCCGGCGATGCGCTTCATCGCCTTGATCTGCGCGTTGCCGCCCACGCGGCTGACCGAGATGCCGACGTTGACCGCGGGGCGCTGGCCCGCGAAGAAGAGTTCGGGTTCGAGGTAGATCTGGCCGTCGGTGATGGAGATCACGTTGGTCGGGATGTAGGCCGAGACGTCGCCTTCCTGCGTTTCGATCACCGGCAGAGCCGTGAGGGAGCCGCCGCCGTTCTCATCCGAGAGTTTCGTGGCGCGCTCGAGCAGGCGGGAGTGGAGATAGAAGACGTCGCCGGGGTACGCCTCGCGGCCCGGAGGGCGGCGGAGCAGCAGCGACAACTGGCGGTACGCCACGGCCTGCTTCGACAAATCGTCATAAATGCACAGCGCGTGCCGAGGCGTCGCGCCTTCCTTGCCCTTCCACATGAAATACTCGCCCATCGTGCAGCCGGCGAACGGCGCGAGGTATTGCAGCGGCGCTGGGTCGGACGCGCCGGCGGAGACCACGATCGTGTACTCCATCGCGCCGTGCTTCTTCAGCGTCTCGACGACGGCCGCGACGGTGGACTCCTTCTGCCCGACCGCGACGTAGATGCACACCACGGCGTCGGGGGTGCCCCAGTACTGCTTCTGGTTGATGATCGTGTCGAGGCCGATGGCGGTCTTGCCCGTCTTGCGGTCGCCGATGATGAGTTCGCGCTGGCCCTTGCCGATCGGGATCATGGAGTCGATCGCCTTGACGCCGGTCTGGAGGGGCTGCGTGACGGGCTGACGCTCGGCGATGCCGGGGGCGATGATGTCGACGAGGCGCATCTGGTTGGTGGGGATCGCGGCGCCGCCGTCGATGGGCTCGCCCAGCGGGTTCACCACGCGGCCGAGGAGCGCCTCGCCCACGGGGACCGAGAGCAGGCGGCCGGTCGCGACGACGGTGTCGCCCTCTTTGACTGAGAGGTAGTCGCCGTAGATGACCGCGCCGACGGTGTCGGTCTCGAGGTTGAAGACCTGACCCATGACCGCGCCGTCGGTGGTGCGGAACTCGAGCATCTCGCCGGCCATGGCGTTGGTCAGGCCGTAGATGCGGGCGATGCCGTCGCCGACCTCGATGACCTTGCCCACGTCGGAGACTTCCAACTGAGCGGTGAACTGGGCGATTTCCTGCTTGATGACGGATGCGATTTCGTCGGTTTTGATCTTCATGGGGTCGCTTCTTTAGTCTGAACTCTAGAATCTGAACTCTTGCCTGCTTGTCTTTCCCAATGCCTATTGCCCTGTGCTGATTGCCTCGAGCCTACTTCTCCTCAATAATCCGATCCGCCCGCCCCCGGATCGTCGCTCCGCCGTCCTCGACGAGGCGCTCGCGCATGCGGCGGAGTTGCGAGGCGATGCTGGCGTCGATCATCTTGTCGCCCACCTGCATGCGGATGCCGCCGATCATCTGGTCGTCGATGTAGGCGTGCATGATCGGCTCGCGCTTCAGCGCTTCCTGGAGTTTGGTTCGGATGCGCTCCACCTGGTCCTGCGGCAGGGGGAACCGCGTGAAGAGGTCCACCTCGACCTTGCCGAAGCGCTCCTGCATCATCTGGTCGCACGCCGTGAGGATGCTCAGCGTGCGGTTCAGGCGTTCCTTGCGGTTCAGGACCAACAGGAAGCGGAGCATGAGGTCGCTGACGCGCCCGCCGAAGATCGTGCGGAGGGTACGGTCCTTGTCCTTCGACGAGATGATCCGCGAGTTCAGGAACTCGGCGAGGTCGCGGTGCTCGCGGATGATGTTCGCCAGTTCCTCCGCCTCGCCCGCCAAGATTTCGAGCGCGCCGGGGCCACCATCTTTTTCCGCGAGTTCAAAGAGACTCTGCGCGTAGACCTTGTCCACGGCGTCGGGCGGAGTTTCAATCAGAGGCATGGCCATGTGAAGTGAGTCCTGAGTCCTGAGTGCCAAGTGCGGAGGCTTGAGAATCTCCGGGCGACTGCCGATTGGCGATTCTTCTGCCTTGAACCCAATCCCGTCTTTTGTCTTTCTCTGTGTCTCTGCGTCTCTGTGGTGAATGTCTTCTGTCTTAGTTTCGCATCGCGGCGAACTGCCCGACCGATTCCTCGACCAGCCGGCGTTGGTCATCGGTGTTGACCTCGCGCTGGAGAATCTTGGCCGCGACCGCGGTGGCGAGCGACGCCGTCTCGGCATAGATCTCGTTGAGCGCGGCGCGTTTCGCCGCCTCGATCGTCGCCTTCGCCTCGTCGCGCATCGCGTTGAGTTCGACCTCGGCCTTCGCACGCAGGTCGGCCGCGAGACGGGTCTGATCCGCCCTGGTCTGCTCGACGATGCGGGCCGATTCGGCGCGGGCGTCGGAAAGAGCACGCTCGAAGTGCTTCTTCTCCTCGGCGGCGGCCTTGCGGAGTTCCTCCGCCGCGAAGACCTCCGAGCGGATCTTGTCCGCTCGGTCGTCGAGGCCGCCGAGGATCTTGGGCCAGACCACCTTCGCCAGAACGAAGAATGTGATGCCGAAGATCACCAGCGCGGCGACGAACGGCACGACCTTGAAGGCGACGGGATTCGCGGCCCCCTCGGCGGCGAGGATCGTCGCCGTGCCCAACTTTGATTGAACCACTGCGGAAAACATGAGACATCTCCTTCATCGCCCGCGAGCATGGGACGCGGGGGCCGCGCGCGCCGAGCCTTC
>JAGVLZ010000292.1 GCA_020054055.1 Phycisphaerales bacterium | reverse complement strand
GAAGGGGCATCCCCGCTGCGTCCTCATCGACGCGGGGCCGGACCTGCACGCGCAGGCCCTCCGTCACGACCTCTGGCGCTGCGATGCCATCCTCTTCACGCACAACCATGTGGACCACATCTTCGGTCTTGACGAGGTCCGCCGCTTCAACGCCGTCATGCACGCCCCGATCGACCTCTACGCCGAGGGGTACGTCATCGAATCCCTCCGCCGCGTGTACCGGCACATCTTCGACAAGGATGCGAACGTCAACGACTCCTTCGTCGCCACGCTCATCGCGCACGAAGTGCCGCCCCCGCCCGAAAAAGGCGCCGCGAACCCCATCGACCTCTTCGGCCTCCGCTTCACGCCCATCCGCCTCTACCACGGCCGTCTCCCTGTCCTCGGCTGGCGGATCGAGGACATGTGTCGAGGTGTCGAGGTGGCGAGGTGTCAAGTGGGGGAGGCATCCGGTGTCGACGAACTCTCGGGCGACCGCTCTCCAGTTTCGTCCCCGACACCTCGTCACCTTGACACCTCGACACCTTTTCCGATGGCCTACTGCACCGACGTCTCCTCCATTCCCCCCGAAACGTGGCCGCTTCTCGAAGGGTTGAACACGCTCGTCCTCGATGCGCTCCGCATCCGCAAGCACCCGACGCACTTCACCATCGATCAATCGCTGAACGCCGCGCTGCAGATCGCCGCGAAGCACACCTGCTTCGTCCACATGTCGCACGAGATCCGCCACGCCGATGTGGACCCCGAACTCCCCGAAGGCGTCTCGCTGGCTCACGACGGCCTAACCCTCGGCTCGCTCGGCGAAGCGGGCGAGCAATCCTTCGCCGAAGCCAAGGCCCGAATGAGCGCCGCGATGCAACGCATCGACCCCGGCGCGGGCTCTCGAAGTGATGGGGTGAACAGGTGAGCAGGTGGTTGGACTTCATCCCCTCACCCCCTCTCCCCCTCATCCCTCACCTCATCACCAGCCTCCCCGCCAACTCGATCGCCGCCTTCATCGACCCCGCGTCCGCAAGATTCTTCCCGGCAATGTCGAACGCCGTGCCGTGGTCCGGGCTGGTGCGGACCACCGGCAGCCCCGCCGAATAGTTCACCGCGCGGTCAAACGCCAGCAGTTTCACCGGGATCAACCCCTGATCGTGGTACATCGCGATCACGATGTCGTACCGCCCCTTCAGCGCGGCGTTGAAGATCGTGTCGCCGGGGAATGGCCCGCTCGCACCGATTCCCCGACCCTGCGCCAGCCGGATCGCCGGGGCGATCACGCGCTCCTCATCATCCCCCAGCAGCCCCGCCTCCCCCGCGTGCGGATTGACGCCACACACGGCGATCCGCGGCCGCTCGACCCCCAGCCTCACGCACGATTCCTGCGCCAGGTCGATCGTCTCCGAAACGCGCCCGACCGTCAGCAACCCCGGCACCTTCGACAGGGGTACATGCGTCGTCGCCAGCATGACTCTCAATCCGGGGGTTCCGGGGGCGACGAACATCATGCGGACGCGCTTTGTGTTGTAGCGCGCCGCCAGCAGTTCCGTGTGACCCGGAAACTCCGCGTGCCCCGCCAGCGCCCACGCCTCCTTGCTGATCGGCGCGGTGACGATCGCCCACGGGCGCAGCGGATCGCCCTTCGCGCGCAGCGTGTCGGCGATCGCGTGTTCGAGGAACCGGAAAGACGCCTCGCCCGATTCGCGCGTCGGCCCCGCTTCGGGCTCCGATGAGCCATGATCCAGCAGGAACACGCCATCCGCCGGTCCCGCTGCGCGCGACCCGAAGGGCACCTGCCACCAAAAAGGTTCGATCCCCGCGCGCTCCGCCGCCGCGTACATCGCCCCCGCCTCGCCATACACAAAGAACCGAAACCCCGACCGCACCCCCTTCTCAGCGAGTGCCTTCACCACCACCTCCGCGCCGATGCCACCGGGGTCGCCCATGGTGATCGCGATAAGGGGGGAACGCGCCGTCATGCACGCATCGTATGTCACCCCATCAATCCATCATCCCTACCATCCCCCCATGTCCGACCTCTGGTCACCCTCGCGCGAGAAGGCCCGCGCCGCAGCCGAACCACTCGCCGTGCGAATGCGACCGCGAACCCTCGCCGAGTTCGCTGGCCAGCACCACCTCCTCGGCTCCACGGGTGCCACGGCCAGCGCAGCGCAAGCGCAGTCGGCCGTGGCGGCCGCGCCACAACGCCCCCTCCTCCGCCGCATGATCGACGCCGCGACCATGACCTCGATCATCCTCCACGGCCCACCCGGCACCGGCAAAACCACCCTCGCACGACTCATCGCGCAGGAAACCAAGCGCCACTTCGTCCGCGAGAACGCGGCAAACGTCTCCGTCAAACACATCCGCGAGATCATCGACGACGCCACGCGCCGGATCGAAAGCGGCGGCGGCAAGACCATCCTCTTCCTCGACGAGATCCACCGCTTCAGCCGTTCGCAACAAGACGTCCTCCTCGACGACGTCGAGCGCGGCCTCGTCACCCTCATCGGCGCGACCACCGAAAACCCGATGTTCGCCGTCAACGCCGCACTCGTCAGCCGCAGCACCGTCCTGCAACTCGAAACACTCTCGGTTGACGACATCCTGAGCGTCCTGCGGCGCGCCATCGCCGACCCCGAACGCGGCTACGGCAAACTCCAACTCCGCGTCACCGACGACGCGCTCACCCACTGGGCCACCATCTGCGAAGGCGACGCCCGCCGCGCCCTCAACGCGCTCGAAGTCGCCGTCTTGTCGGGTGCCACTGCTTGTCCGGCGTCCCCGCCGGCAAGCAGTGCGGACGGGCAAGGGCGCCCGACATCGCCCATCCTCATCGACCTCCACGCCGCCGAGCAATCCATCCAGCGAAAGATGATCGCCTACGACCACACGGGGGACGAGCACTACGACACCATCAGCGCCTTCATCAAGAGCGTCCGAGGCAGCGACCCCGACGCGGCGGTCTACTGGCTCGCCGTCATGCTCGAAGCGGGGGAGGACCCGCGCTTCATCGCCCGCCGACTCGCGATCCTGGCGAGCGAAGACATCGGCAACGCCGACCCGCGCGGCATCATGGTCGCCGACGCCGCGTGGACCCTCACCGAACGCGTCGGCATGCCCGAGTGCCGCATCATCCTCTCGCAGGCGACGACCTACCTCGCCCTCGCCCCCAAAAGCAACGCCGCGTACCTCGCCATCAACGAAGCGATGGACGACGTGCGCACCGCCCGCATCACCCCGGTGCCGATCTATCTCCGCGATCCCGACAAAACGCGCAGCGCCGGCTCCGATGTCGAAGCCAAAGGCTACGAGTACGCCCACGACAGCAAGACGCGCACAAGCCTCGGCGGCGTCACCGCCCAGTCCTATATGGGCGTCGAGAAGTCCTATTACCGCCCGAAAGAGGTCGGATGGGAGCAGTCCCTCAAGGAACGACTCGCGGAAGTCAAGCGGGCCCGCTCCCGCGACGATTCTTGAGGTTGTGCTGCGAATGTTTCTCATGCAGTTCTTCTGCGGCATGGCCTACCTGCATGTGGCCCTGATGTTCGCCGGATTCATCAGGTGGGTCTTCACCTACCGCGAAGCGCGCGACCCGGCCGCCGAGGCGGTGCTCTGGATCGGTGTCGTCCCGATCCTGATCTCCATCGTGATGATCGTCCCCATATCAACAAAGGCACTCGCGTCGTGCATCAAAGCGAAAATGGACGCATCGCGCGGATCGTTCGAGTAGATACCGCCGCTACCGCCCCCCTCCCACCCGCACCACGAACATCGGCCCCGAGCGCCAGACCTCTTCGCCGACGGACGATCCATCCGGGACAACTTCATCGCGGTAGAGCCGAAGTGCCCCAGCCGCGGGCCGGCTCTCCCCGTCCGCGACCGTCCGCGGCCAGCGCCCCGTGTGCAAATACACATTCGCGCACGTCGGCAGCATCCCCTCCCCAGCCCAGATTTCCTCAGCCGCGTGCCCCCGCACAAACTCGTACAACTCCGCCCAGTGCGCCGTCGCCGGTGCATGAATACGCACGCCGAATCCAGCAACCACCATCGCCCCGACGATCATCACCGGCCCAAGCCACCGCACCGCCGCCCGACGCACGATCACCAACCACCTCGGCTTCACCCGCACGACCGCGATCGCCCCCAGCCACGCCAGCATCGGGTACACCGGCTCGGCGTAACGCCCCGACTTCCCCGCAAAAACCGACAGCGCCACCAGCCACACCGCGCACCAAACAAGCGCCATGACCGCACCTACGCGATCCTGTCTTCGCAGCCCGAAGGGCTGATAGCCAGTAGCCGGGGGCAGAGCGAGTCCGCGAGCGCCGCCCCCGGAATCCAACCCATTCCCCCCTCGTCCCTCACCCTGAAAGGGTGACAAACCGCCCGAGCGAACCAACATCACAATCGTCGCCCCGACCGCCGCCATCCAAGGCCAATACGTCTCACCGATCAACCCGAAGTAGTACCACCACGGGTCCGCGCCGAACGACTCACCCGTCGCTCGTTCGATCGCCTGCTTCGCAAAGTGATGCTCGACAAATGCGCCGCCGAAGCGCAGATACATCGGCACATACCACAGCGACGCCACCGCGAGCGCCACAATCGCGGCCACGACCAGTCCCATCGCCCCGCGCTTCCATCGTCCCGTCATCACCACCCACGCGCCGAAGATCAGGAGCGCCAGCAGCGCCACGATCGGCTTCACGAGCAACCCAAGCCCGATGGGAATGCCCGACATCACGATGAGTGCGAAGACGCTCGTTCCCTTGCCGGCGCGCGGGGCTCGTAATGCCCGCACCACGCACCACGCCCCCATCATCAGAAACAGCGTCAGCCACAGGTCCAGCGACACCGCCTTCGTGTACCGGAAGAACTCGAGCGTCAGCGCAAGGATGCACGCCGCGACCAGCCCCACCCTTCGCCCACAGACCTCGCTCGCCACACGCCGCGTCACCTCCGCGCACGCAATCGCGATCAACAGCGACGGCAGCCGCGCCACCCACAACTCCGCCCCGAAAACCCAGAGAAAAAAACCATGCACCCACAGAGCCAGCGGCGGCTTGTTGAAATACGCCGCATCCCCCGCCATCAGCGGCCACAGCGGCCCCTCCCGCCAAGCGTGCAGCCCGATGGCTGAATACAACCCCGTGTCAACCCGAAACGCACCCTGATTAACGCCGGGGAGCCACACCGCGACCAGCAGCAGTACCGGGAGCATGGCCAGCCGGGCACAAAGGTTCATTCGGGGACGCCGCACGAGCAAAGCGTAACGAACCCGCGCGCACGTCCCCGCGACGCCGGCACTGGTTCACTTTGGCGGTGGCACGGGTTTGTAACCCGTGCGGTATTCGCCAAAGTGAACCAGTGCCGCGACGCCGACATCTTTCGGGCAACATCGCCGCCATTCATTCGTTCTCTTTACGACCCTCGAACCGATAGACTGAGTGCCATGAACCCGCACGACTCGCTCCCAGGCTCCGCGACGGGTCGGCCGCCGACCTACGAAATGAAGCCCAGACTTCTCGCGGCGTTCCTCAGCATGGGGGTGGTCATCCTCATGGCGAGCCTCTTCGCCGCGCTCATGCTCCGCAACGTCGACGCCGACTCGGAAAGAATGGTCGAAGACCTCAGCCGACGAGCCTCCATCGTCGCCCGACTGCGGCAGGAGTTCCTCCTCGTCCGCGTCGCCGAGAAAAACCTCATCATCGAGGACTCCGCGCAGGGGATGGACGTCTTCGAGCTGCGCATCAAGGAATCGGAGTCGGAGATCGATCAACTCCTGATCGACATCGAGACCAACATGGACCCCGAGGCGCTGGTGCGCATCGCGGAGTTTCGCAGGGGATTCGCCGATTTCCGCGCGGCGCTCACCACGATGATCGGGCTGACGCGCGCCAACACCCTCGCCGAGGCGACCGTCCTCTCGCGCGGGGCCGGGCGCGACCTCTTCCAGCAAG
>JAGVLZ010000060.1 GCA_020054055.1 Phycisphaerales bacterium | reverse complement strand
GCCTTTCGTCGGCGATCACCAGCGAGGTCAGCCGCCGCGCTGCTGAGCCGCGATGGCGGGTGGTCGTGCCCCGAGCATTCGCGGAGTGAGGGTCGAGGGCGATCGTTCCAATGCTCATGGTCTGCCTCCGCAGCGGTTCGCTCGGCGTCCCGCCGAGGTTGTTTGTCGTTTCCGTTGTTCGATGCGATTCGTGTGCTCATCCCGCCAGTCGATGGGTCGGCGCGGGCGAGCGGCTCTTGACCGTGTCGCGCAGCCACAGGATCGCACGGTCGCGGCTTCCCGTGACCGCCGATCGCGAGACATCCGCCGCGCTCGCGGCCTCGTGCTCGGTCATCCCCAGCGCGACGGTCATCACCAACGATTCCCACTGGCGCTTCGAGAGTTCGCCGAGCCGCTCGCGCAGGTCTTCCTGGAAGATCGCTGATTCCACGGAGGACGCGCTCGTGGTCATCTTCGGCTGTGATGCATTGGAGCGAAGCGCCGCGGCCGTGTCGCGGCTTCGACGCGAATACGCATCCATCGCAAGGTTGCGCACCACCACCTTGAAGTAGGACAGGGGCAATCGGTCCGCGTCGGCACGGCCGCCCTCCATCACCCGCACATACGCCTCCTGCACAAGGTCCTCGGCCGTATCGGCGTCCACCAACTTGCGGGCGAAGGCCACCAGCGCCGAATGCATCGACGCGACCGGCAGCCTCGCTCGTCCGTGTGAATCCCAATGCGTCATGGCACCGGTCCTCCAGACAAAGCCCTTTTCTCCGCCGAACTCATTCACATGCCAACCACACGACGATCGTGAAGGCCTGTTCGTGAGCCAAGCACATCAGGGAGAACTACTCGTTTTTTCCTGCCCACCGCTTATCAGACTACCCATATTGCTCAACTTGTCATGAGGGATTCACCTCATTTTGTTGCCTAACTTGTCGGATACGGTGGGTGTTTGGAGGATAACCCGCCTGAATCGGCGGCGAATATCACACGAACATCAGTGGACGGCTGGACCATGTCCGGCGGCTGAATCGGGGCGGTTGGTCCCGCTCGCCCTGCTCGACAACGCTCGCAACACGCGGAGGGCCTCCGATTCGATCGCCGGGAAGAGCAGCGCGAGTTCGCCCACATGAATACATCGCGCGGCGGCGCATTCGCTCATAAGAAGAAAGCACATCCGCGCGACGCGAGGCGTGCGAGCGTAGTCGGCAAGTGTCGACGCGAGCGCGACATCCGCGCGGATGAGTTGATCAAAGAGCCGCGTCCGATCGACAGGCCGAAGCGCTTCAATCCACTCAACGAGCACGCCGCGCGCGGCGCCGGTGCGTCGTCGAGAACGGAGTTGTTGGGGATGATCTATGGAGACCGCGCGCATCCGTGCACCGCCTCTTGAAAACATCCGTCCCACAAACCTGTCTTCAGGTCAGCGTGCCCGCGTTTCGGTCAGCCGACCTGAAGACAGGTCAGCGGCACATGAAATGGCCGAAGGGGCGAGTCGGCGCCCGATCGGCCGTGAAGGAGAGGCTCCGTTTCTCCGATTCTCGGCGTCCTCCGTGACGCCCACCCTCGACCCACCGAATCGAGCAATCTTCCGTGATACGCCCGACCCTCAGCGGTTTCGCGTTTGTGATGCCCTTCGGCAGCACCTCTATCTAAACGGGTCCGCGCGAGGGGGTTGCCTTGGGGTGAAACGCCTGAAATGAAGATCGCTTCATCCGCGCGCGTGGTGAAATGTCCTCAACGTGACACTGGACAAAGTGAAGAAAGCCTCCCTCCCCGCCGCAGCGGGGAGCGAGGCCACACCGTGACCGGGGCCGGCCCGGATCCAATGAAACGGCCCAACAAAAACGGAGATGGACGGCAAGGCCGGATAGGTGGTGAGAACGATCCCGGTTTCTCCCTCCGACGCGCTTGACGGAGGGGCCGGCCGCGGGAGAATCAGGGCAAGCCTGCTGCCAGTGCGATGGCGCGGAGCGCACGGTAGCCGGCTTCAAGGAGCGCGGCATCGTTCGCCGGCGCGCCTCCACCGACCGCGTGGAACAGCGCGTACACTTCATCCGGGCTGGGCTCGTTCGGCTGCGCACTCATCACCACGCCCCATCCCTGGGTCCAAATCGCCAATGACTATCTCGGCGACTGGACCGGATCGAGGGGGGCAGGTCAACGTCGCGCCCGCACCTGCCAGATGGCTTATCGAACGAGCAAGATTGACCGTGAAATGCGATTGTGGATGCTGTGAAGACACCTATGAACCCTGAACTCCTTCCTGCCGACGATTCCCCATCGACAGCCGGGCCCGGCGAACGTCACGCGGCGCACAGCGCGGCGAACTCCCCCGACGCCGCGCGGGCGAACTCGCTCGGGCGGACCGACCTCCCGATCGAGGGGATGACCTGCGCATCGTGCGCCATCCGCATCGAGCAGCGGCTGGGAAAGCAGCGGGGTGTGGTGTCGGCGAGCGTGAACTTCGCGACCAGGGTCGCGACGGTCAGGTATGACCCCGCGAAGACCGGCGCAGCCGCGCTCGCCCGAGCCGTGGAGGAGATCGGCTACAAAGCGATCGTGCCGAGCGCCCGCGCGCACCACGCGACGGGCGCCGGCGGGGATCACGG
>JAGVLZ010000174.1 GCA_020054055.1 Phycisphaerales bacterium | reverse complement strand
TGCCGCGAGGGAACAGGCGGCCGCCGGCCCGGGCCTCGCCGATGAGGCCGCCGCCTTTGATGACGCTGGGGGATCGACGGAGCCGAGCCGGGAGCAGGTCGTCATCGAGACGCCGGGAATGAAGTTCTCCATTGATGAGGACGGCGCGGCGCTCCTCGACCCCGCCCAGCGCGCCAAAAACGTGGGGCGGATGGTGGTGCTCGGCGGCTCGCTCGGCACCATCTTCGTCTCGCACTTCTTCGCCTGCCTCTTCCTCCCCTGGACGCCGCGCGAATCGCTGCGGCCCATCATCCCGCTGCTCATCCTGAATGCCCTCATCACTCTCTGGTACATCCGGCTCGTTCCCGCCGGCGGCACCATCTCGATCGTCCTCTCGCCGCTCGTCGCCGTGCCGGGCATGGCCATCTGCCTCTGGCGAAACTCCCGCTTCCGCGAGCGCTTCAATATCCGGATGCTCAAAGGACGCTACGGCGAGATTAAGCAGGAACTCGCCAGCGCCCGCCAGATCCACGAATCCCTCTTCCCTCAGCCCATCACCACCGGCCTCGTCCGCTTCGAGTACCGCTACGAGCCGATGCGACAGATCGGCGGCGACTACCTCTTCGTCCAGCAAATGCAACTCCCCGGCAAGCCGCACCCAATCACGCACATGGCCATTGTCGATGTCACCGGCCACGGCATCGGCGCCGCCCTCACCGTCAACCGCCTGTACGGCGAGATCGCCAGACGCTTCGGCGAGAACCCCAACGCCTCACCCGGCGAGATACTCACCGGGCTCAACGACTATCTCCATCACTCGCTCGCGACGCATAGTGTCTACGCGACCGCAGTGTGCCTGCGCTTCGATCCGAACGCCGGGTCGCTCGCATGGGCCAGCGCGGGCCATCCCCCCGCGTTCCTCCGCACCGTCGACGGCAAGATCGACCGCCTCGACTCGACGACGCTCGTCCTCGGCGCCTGCCGCGGCGACGACTTTCACCACAACGAACAGGCCACGCGATTCCACCCGGGCGATATGCTCCTGCTCTACACCGACGGGGCCATCGAGACACGCAACGCGCAGGGGCGCATGCTCGGCCTCAAGGGTCTCGAAGGACTCATGTCCTCCGTCCACCCCGACGAAACCGGCGGCTACGCCTCCGCGATCCTCCGAGGCGTCGACGAGCACCGCTTCGGCCCCGCGCAGGACGACACGCTAATCGTCGAGGTCTGGCGGCCGCTCAACATCGGCTGAGACGCGCGATGCAACTCAGCCGCGCCGCCTGGGCTTCTCTAGTTCGGCCGCGATCTCGGCGGCGAACGCCTCCGCCTCGAGCAGGCACGTCTCCACCGCCGGCAGAGCCCAGTTGTCCTGTTCCACGAAATAGATAGTCTCCGCGATCGGCCTCCTGGTGCGCTCCGCCAGGCCGTCCGCGATGAACCCGGGGCGCGCGATCGGCATCGCGTGCCCCCACCGAACCATTCTTACCTGCTCGACCGATCGCTTGGGCAAGTCCAGCAGCGCCAGTATCTCATCGAGTCGCGGCGCGAGCCTCGCCGCGTATGTTTCGAGCGGCGCGACCAGGGGCGTGAGCGTGAACCGCGCCGTGTCCCAGGGCAGCGGCCAATACAGCGTCAGGACACTCTGCGAGGCGACGCCCGCCTGCGCAAAGTGACCCGTCACCACATCCGTCACCCTCGAGAACACCTCCGCATCCTGAGCATTCGTCGGGTACACACCGTTGCCCAGCAGGAACAGGTCGTAGAAGTCGCGCTCAAGCCCCGTGCTCAGCAGCACGTTGGCGACAACATAGGGGCGGTACTCGACCCGCTGGAACGCGTCGAGTTTCCCCTCGTCGGCGGCCGCAAGATCGCTGACGATGAACTTCGCGACATACTTCGGGCACGCCACCACCACCTTCCGCGCCCGGATTGTCCGGCGCTTCCCGGCTTCGTCGGCGTACGTCACCAGCCCGTCCCCCGCGTCCATCCGAATATCAACGACGTTGCACGAGGCGCGCAGCGACGCCCCCGCATCCCTCAGCCGCTCCCACAGCCGATCGGCGAGCGTGGAGTTGCCACCGGGCAGCACCCAGCGCCCGTACTCCTCCGCCGCGATGAAGTTCCAGCCAGCGGCCGCGGAGATCTCCTCCCATCCCGCGCCGAATGATGAGTAGCAGTACGACTGGATCGCCGCGGCGAGAAGGTCCGGCGCGGCCCCGCCGATCGCCGTCTCGATATGTTCCTTCAGCGAAACGCGATCCAGCGCCAGGACCCACTCGTTGTCCTTCCCCTTTGGAAGGGGGATCTCCGGGTAGTTCTCGACGTAGAACTCGACGAGCGCCCGGTACGCCTCGAACGCGGGACGATCTTTCTCCGGGATGCCCGCCCACGACCAGAAGTCGTCGATGAACTCCGAGTTCAGTTCGGCGGGGCTCGCTCCCTCATCGATGCGCACGATTGTGTCGAGGCCAAGTTCGAGATAGAGCGATTCGAGAAACGAACCCTTGTCCGGCGAGATGAAGTAGGCGCCGCCGAGCGAGTACGCGGTCCCGCGCCACCGCTCACCCTGGCAGGCCCCGCCGAATCGCGCAAGTCGATCGAGCACGATTGGATGGTGCTCGCGCAGCAAGTACGCGCATGCCAGCCCCGACAACCCGCCGCCGATGACCACTACTTCCGCCGCTTCTTCCGGGATCACTGGATCCGCCGACGGGTCCAATGGCGGATGCGACACGATCTCCGGCCAATCACCATCGAAACGCGTCGAGAAGGGGTACCCACCAATCACGCTCGTCGGACCGGAGACAAACCCGCTCAGCCCGAGGATCGGTCGAGCCGTGCCGAGCGACATTCCATGCCGAATCATTTGCCCCGCTGCACGGCGCGGGACGGAAGGCCCGGCGAGTCCCGCCGCAACCGCGGCCAGGCCTGTTCCAAGAAAAGTCCGACGATCGAGCATGGCAACGTCCTTCTCCGCCCCGTCAATCATAGATGGCGGGCGACCCGGCATCACCGCGGCACGGCACGTCGATAAACCCCTCGCTTCGTTCGGGGTTCGTCATGCATGCGTGTATCATCAGCGCGAAAGGCCACCCTGGAACGCCGCATGCCCCCCACCCCCCGTGCCATCGTCATACGAACCGCCGGAACCAACTGTGATTCCGAGATGGTCCGAGGCTTTACTCTCGCTGGAGCACAGACGGACCTCGTTCATCTCGACCGACTCACCGCACAACCCGCCACGCTCGATCAATACGACCTCATCGGCTTCGCCGGGGGCTTCTCATATGGCGATGATTGCGGCGCGGGCCGAGTTCAGGCGGTCAAAATCCGCGAGCGACTCCTGCCGTCGCTCCACGCGGCACGCGACCGCGGCGTCCCGATGATCGGCGCGTGCAACGGCTTCCAGGTCTTGGTCCAGACCGGACTTCTCCCCGGCGGCGATGAACAGACCACCGCCCTCGCCAACAACGCGGGCGGCCGCTTCATCGATGATTGGGTCCGCATCCGCTACGAACCAGCGAGCCTGTGTCTCTGGACCGCCGGCCTCGCCTCGAACGTCGGCCATGATGCCTCCATGCTCCCGATCGCGCACGGCGAGGGGCGCTTCATTGCTTCTGACAGCCGCGTCGAACGCGACCTCGAGCAGCGCGGCCAGATCGCGCTCCGTTACGAAACAGACATCAACGGCTCCGCCGGGAACATCGCGGGAATCTGCGATCCGACGGGCCGCATCTTCGGCCTCATGCCGCATCCCGAGCGATTCCTCTCGTGGCACAACCATCCATTCTGGACAAGGCTCCCCAAGGCGGCGCGCGACGCCGACACTCCGGGGCTTCGCATGTTCAAGAACGCCGTGAATGCCGTGAGGCCCGCCATCGCGACAACCTAGCCATGCCAACTCCCGGCCAGCCAATCGCCGCGACGCTCCACACCTCGATTGAAACTATCCTCGACGACCGATTCTGCTCGGAGTGCGGGTACAGCCTCAAGGGGCTCTCCGCCGCGGGACTCTGCCCCGAGTGCGGCGAACCGGCCGCCGGCGGTGTGCTCCGGGGGCCACATGGCGAGCGCGTCATCGACAATACTGAGATGGGGCAGGCATCGCTTCTTTTCCTGCTGCCGATGGGCCTCGCGCTGTTTGTCAGCGGCCTGTCGGGGCTCGTCCTGACATGGTTCATCTTCCGCGTCGTCGCCACCGGCGTCGAAGCCGCCGAGTCGCGCATCGGCCTGGTCGCATCCACCGCGTGGTTCCTCGCGGTTCTGATTCTCTTGCGAGATCGGCCCCGACCGAAGAACACATCGGCCGACCTCGTCGATGACTCACCGGGGTTTCTCAAACTGATCCTCGCACTCACGCAGCCCGCATGGATCGCCGTCGCCGCCCTCACCCATCTCGAACTGGCCGGAGCCGCGTGGGCGGGGAGCGCGAAGTGGCCGGTCATCGCGATCGGCGTCATCGGAATGCCGGCGCTCCCCTGGCACCTCTCGTACACCGCCCTCTGGGCGATGCATCAATCACTCGCGGACTGGCTCCGCGGGGCAGCGTGGATCCTCGCGTTCGGCGGCGTTCTCTCGGCCACGATCCAGACCCTTTGGCTCCTGAAGATGACTTGGACGCAGATCTTTTTCATGATCGAGTTGGTCGGCCGATTCCTCTGGCACGGCGCGCTCATCGCCACCTCGCTCTTCGCCCTTCAGATGATGATCGACGTGCGCTGGGCGGTCATCAACGCGCGCGAGCGAGCCGCCCGCGACCGGCGCATGGCCGAGCGACGCAGGCGCTACGCCGAGTCGGTATCTCAGCCGACGCTCGTCAGCCCGCCGACGCCGATTCCTCCCGAGGTCGTGTCCGCGCTCGAAGACTCGGCAACGGCCTCGGAACACACCGGACCGCCGCCCCAAGCCCTCCAGTACCGCAGCCGGGACGAGGTGCGCATCGAGCCAGGCAAGGACGTGAAGCCGTACGGCCTCGAGGACGAGAACGGCCCCCAGGCCTCGGAATCGCCCCCCTGACCATGCCCATGCCGAACATGTTCCAACCCGCTGGCAAATTCCGAGCATTTCCGTTGCAATGGCGCGATCGAGGATCGGCACGGAGGACCGGATGAGCCAGAGCATCGAAAGTAAGGCCAACCTGAAGCCGCTCCGCTGCGGCGTCATCGGCGTCGGCCGCATGGGTCGCCACCACGCGCGCAAGTACGCGGAGATGAAAGGCGTCGAACTCGTGGGCGTGGTCGACCGCGACGACGAGCGACGCCTCGCCGTCGCGGAGAAGCACGGCTGCCGCGATTTCACCCGCGAAGAGGACCTGTTGAATGCCGGCGTGCAGGCGGTCAGCATCGCGGTCCCGACCACCGAACACCTCCGCTGCGCGGGTCCGTTGCTCGAAGCGGGCGTCGCCTGCCTGATCG
This sequence comes from Phycisphaerales bacterium, assembly GCA_020054055.1. Classification (GTDB taxonomy): domain Bacteria; phylum Planctomycetota; class Phycisphaerae; order Phycisphaerales; family UBA1924; genus JAEUIV01. The sequence goes on along the minus strand of JAGVLZ010000174.1, from coordinate 4,549 downwards.
AAAAGCCGCTCGCCAACGATTTGAGCGAAGCCCGTCGCCTGAAGGAGATCGCCGATCGGAGCGGCGCGGTGCTCATGGTCGGCCACATCGAACGATTCAACCCGGCGGTCCGCGCGCTCCAGCGCGCCCAGGAAGAGATCCGCGCCACCGGCCAGCCGGGCATCGTCCCGCGATTCGTTGAGGTGCATCGCGTCAGCCCCATGACCTTCCGCAGCGTCGATGTCAGCGTCGTCCTCGACATGATGATCCACGACCTCGACGTCGTCCTCATGCTCATGGGGGGCATCGAGCCGATCGAGGTGCAGGCATCGGGCGTCCACGTCCTCACCGAGCATGAGGATGTCTGCAACGCGCGACTGACTTTTCAGACGGCCCACGGCCGATCCATCGCCAACCTCACCGCTTCGCGCCTCGCCCTCAAGACCGAGCGCAAAATCCGCATCATCGGCGAGAACGGCTACGTCAGCATCGACTACGCCGCGAAGGCGGGCGTCCTCATCCGCCGCACCGCGAACGCACTCCCGATGGAGGAGATCCGCGATGCGCTCCGCAAGGGCGAGGACCTCTCCGAACTCGACTACAGCAAGATCGTGACGATCGAGTCGCTGAAAGCCGACGACGCGGACCAGTTGGAGATGGAACTCACCGAGTTCATCGAGGCCGTGCGCACGGGCCGGAAACCGGCGATCGACGCCGAGGCGGGATTCATGAACGTCCGCACGGCGCATCGCATCATGGAAGAGTGCCGGAAGGATTGGTAGGTCAGCCGTCGGTATACTCGCGCCCCCTCACGGAGACCCCGACCGATGGCCGACAAACCCTTCCGCTGCAAACTCATCACCCCGCAGGCACGCATCTTCGACGCAAAGGTTTCGTACGCCTCCGTCCCCATGTGGGACGGCAAGATCGGCGTGATGAAGGGCACCGGCGCCATCGCCGGCAAACTCGGCTTCGGTGAACTCCGCGTCGAGTTCGTCGACCGTTACGAGGTCGGCGTCAAACTCGAGGAGAGCGGCCGAAAGTCGTGGTTCATCGAGGGGGGCTTCATCCAGAACGTCAACGATGAACTCACCATCCTCGCCGCCGGCGCGACCGAACTCGAGACACTGAGCGAGGCCGCGGCGAGGAAGGAACTCGAAGAGGCCAACGCCCGCAGCAGCGCCGTCCCCGCCGAGATGGCCGAGATCACGCTCACCCGCCAGAGGGCGCTCGCCAAACTTGCGACCATCCACGCGCGAGCCTGATATGGCTGAACTCCGCTGGGCCGTGATGGGGACGGGGCGGATCGCCACCGGGGTGCTTCCGAAACTCATCGCGTCCGATGGAAACTGCGTGGTCGCGATCGCCTCGCGCGACCGCGATCGCGCCCGCACCCTTTGCGCGGGTGTGGCCGACGCGAATGGCCAAACCGCGGGCGCTCTGGACTACGAGCAGTTGCTCGCGGATCAGAGCATTGATGCGGTATACGTCACGCTGCCGCACAGCCTGCACGCGGAATGGTCGCGCCGGCTGCTCGAATCCGGCAAGCATGTTCTGTGCGAGAAGCCCCTCTGCGCCACGCGGGCCGAGGCCCAGCGACTTGCCGATGCGTCGAAGCGCACCGGCCGTCTGTGTACCGAGGGGTTCATGTACATGCATCACCCGCAATCGGCGCGGCTCGTGGAACTCGCGCGGCCCGGCAGCCCAATCGGACCGATCAGGTTGATCCGCTCGAACCGGAATGTGCATCAGACCGACCCGTACATCCTGAACAGCCGCCTGAGTCACACGCTCCAGGGCGGGGCACTCATGGACATCGGCTGCTACCCGCTCAGCCTTGCTTTGTTGGCGATGAACGAAACCCCGGATTGGTCCACGCTCCACGCGAGCGCGGAACTTGGGCGATGGATCGGGGATGAGAGAGGCGGCTGCATCGAGAGGGCGTCGGGTGAACGAGTCGCGATCGGCGCTCCTTCTCCGCAAGCCGCAAGCCCCAGGCCGCAAGCCGTTCCCGGTTTCGTCGACGAAACCTGCTCATTCTCCTTCGCGTTCCCAGGCGGGGCAAGGTTCGAGGGCGAGTGCTCCTTCACCATGGGCGCGCCGAACGGCGCGAGCGTCTTTTTCGAGATGATCGGCGAGCGCGGCCGGGCGTACACGACCCACCCCTTCAGCCCCGACTCCGAGCGCCAATCGCTCCTCGTCGAAATCGAGGGCGTTGCACGCGAAGAACTCTTCGAGGGTGCGGGCGACAAGTTCGTGAACCAGTTCACGCATTTCGCGCGAGCCGTGCGGGGCGAAGTCTCTCCGCTGCCCCCGATCGAATGGTCGATCGTCGAGGCCGAGGCGATCGAGCGGATTCACGCGGCGGTTGGGCTAACTCGGTAGCACGAGCCCCGCGCGCAACCAAGGAGGGGTCGCGCGAAATGCCCCGCTTCCTTACGGTCGCGGCTTTGTTCGGATGACTCTGATTCCCTCGGGCAGCGCACTCAGGAACTGCTCGCCGTACCGAGCGGTCAGAATCCGCGGATCGAGGACGACCACGCGCCCCCGATCGGTCGCCGAACGGATCAGCCTCCCGAACCCTTGCCTGAATCGGATCACGGCACGCGGCAGCGAGTCCTCCATGAACGGGTTCCCGCCGCGGGACTCGATCAACTCGTTCCGCGCCTGCGTCAGCGGCCGGTCGGGGGGATCAAAGGGCAGCCGGGTGATGACCACGTTTCGCAACGCGCGCCCCGGCACATCCACACCCTGCCAGAAGGAAGTCGTGCCCAGCAGCACGCTCCGATCATTCTGTCTGAACTGATCCAGGATGTGCGACCGCGGCCCGTCGAGCCCATGCACCCACACCGGCATCCCCCGCGCCTCGAAGACCGGACGCAGCCGTCGCGCCGCATCGTGCATGGTCCTGAAGGATGTGAAGAGCACAAACGCGCCGCCGTCGGTCGCGGCGACGTGATGCTCGATCCTCGTGCAGAGTTCGTCGAGGTATCTCGGAGCGCGCGGGTCGGGCATCGTCGCATCGGCGTGGAGTTCGACCTGCGCGGCGTGATCAAAGGGCGAGCCGAGCGCGAGCGTCCGGGCCTCGTCGCAGCCGAGTTGGGCCACGGCGTAGGCGAAGGGCTCGCGGTTTGGGGCCTGAGGCTTGCGGGGTGAAGCGTCGGGATCGAAGTCCGCTGCGCGAGGCGCGCTCTCGCCCCCTCCGTCCTCGAAGACCCGGACACCTCCCCCGGCAGGACCGGGGGAGGAAGAAGTTGTCAGCGTCGCCGACGTGAGAATCACCGAAAAAACGCCTGTAAAAAGGTGCTTCCTCAGGATCGGCGCGACCTCAACGGGGGAACAGGCCAGTTCGATGCGGATTCTTCCCGATCGGCTTGTCGATCCCGAATCCCCCGCCGTCACCTCGATCCAATACGCGCAGCCGGGCAAGTCTTGATTCAGCAGCGCCTCGGCATCGTCCGCGATGCCCGCCGCGCGCAGCGAGTACGAGTTGAGTTCGTACTTGTCCTCGTCGATCAGGAGCGAATCTTTCAGACGTTTGAGCGCGATCGTGAGTTCACGGAAGGCGGGCGAGATCATGTTCGGAACGATCGGCTCATCGCTCTCCCGCTTGCGCGGAACTCGCGTCGCGGCGACTTCGCCCCCCGTGAAACGCAGAAGCGACTCGAAGAAGTGATCCGCGGCGTCGGAGGCGGTGTCCGCGAGGTGGATCGCGCGCTCGACGGCGCTCGCCCCCTCTCCCTTCACGCGGAGCGTCGCCAGATACCCCCGATTCCGTTTCGATTGCCAGAGCGCCGAGAGCAAGTGCCGGATGCGCCCCTCCGTCAACGAACGGCCGAAGTGTTCGCTCGCCACCTCCTCGACCTGATGCGCCTCGTCGAGGATGACGTGGTGATACTCGGGCAGGAACCCGCGCGCGCCCTCGCCGCCGCCGCGGAGCGCGAGGTCGGAGAAGAACACGGCGTGATTGCAGATCAGCAGGTTCGCCGATTCCATCCGCCGCCGCGCCGATTGATAGAAGCACTTCTCATACGTCGGGCACTTCTTGCCCATGCAGTTGCCCGAGTCGGACTGCACGCGGTCCCAGATCCCCGCTCGCTCCAGGGGCGGCAGCGTCGCCAGCGTCCCGTCGGCCGTCGAATAGGCCCAGTCCTCGATGACATGCAGCGAGCGGCGCGCCGGCTCATCCATGAACAGTTTTTCCTGCCGCTCGGACGCCATCTTCATCCGCCGGATCGAGAGATAGTTCCCGCGCCCCTTCACGAGTTCGGCCCTGAAGGGCGCCTTGGATTCGTCGGGCTCGCCTTCCGCGCCGGGGGGCGCGAACACCCGCCGCATGAGCGGGATGTCCTTGTTGAGAAGTTGCTCCTGCAGCGCGATCGTGTTGGTCGCGATGACGACGCGCTCCTTACCCCCGGTCGCGATGATCCGCCCGATCGCGGGGATCAGGTACGCGAACGATTTGCCCACCCCCGTCCCCGCCTCGACCATAAGCGTGGAGCGCTTTTCAAGCGCGAGCGCGACGGCCGCCGCCATTTCGACCTGCTGAGGCCGAGGCTCGAACGCGCGC
>JAGVLZ010000191.1 GCA_020054055.1 Phycisphaerales bacterium | reverse complement strand
CGTGTGCTCTTCCGATCTACCTCGCCCTCGTCCACACACCCGAGCACATCGACCCCATCCTCGCCCACCGCGGCCGCTCGTTCATCATCGACGAGGACACCGGCGGCAACCCGCACAGCATCGACGCCGCCCTCCTCGCCGCCGGCGCAGCCATTCAAATGGTCGATTGCATTCTCGCCTCCTCCCCCGGTCCCCATGCATCAAGCCTCCTCCCCCGCTCCCAGCGGGGGAGGTGTCACGAGTCTTCGAGTGACGGAGGGGGCACGCGGGGGGTCGCCCTCATCCGCCCCCCCGGCCACCACGCCGAGACCAACCGCGCCATGGGCTTCTGCTTCTTCAACAACATCGCCATCGCCGCCGAACACGCCATCGCCCGCCACAAACTCGGCCGCGTCCTCATCGTCGATTGGGATGTCCACCACGGCAACGGCACCCAGGAGATCTTCTGCAACCGCCGCGATGTCCTCGTCTTCAACGTCCACGAAGCAGGCCAATGGCCCGGCACCGGCGCGCCCGACGAACGCGGCGAGAGCAACGGGCTCGGGTACACCGTCAACTGCCCCCTGCCGAGCGGCTCGGGCGATGCCGACTACCTCGCCCTCTTCCGTCGCGTGCTCGCGCCCATCGCCCGCGAATACCAACCCCAACTCGTCCTCGTCTCCGCCGGCTTCGACGCCCACGCCCGCGACCCCCTCGGCGGCATGAACGTCACCGAATCAGGCTTCGCCGCCATGTGCGGCATCGTTCGGCAAATCGCCGACGAGTTCGCGCAAAGCCGCCTCGGCCTCATCCTCGAAGGAGGTTACGACCTCGAAGGCCTCTCACAAAGTGTCGCGGCGTGCATCCGCATCATGGCGGGCGAAACCCCACCTGCAATTGAGGGCGTGGCAAGCCCCGCGGTCAAACACATCATCGACCGCGCGATCGCCATTCACCGCGACCTCTGGCCCGCCCTGAACCCCGAACCCTGAACCCGGAACCCCCCGCCTACTCCAACGCCGCCGCGCCCGAAATAATCTCGGTCAGTTCCGTCGTAATCTGCGACTGCCGTGCCCGGTTGTACTTCCGCGTGAAGAACTTGCCCATCTTCCCCGCGTTGTCCGTGGCGCTCTTCATCGCGATCATCCGCGCCACATGCTCCGACACGATCGCATCGTTGAAGCACTGGAACAGCGTCGCCCGCACCGTCACCGGCAGCAGGTCCGCCAGCAACTCCTCCGCCGGCGGCGTGAACTCGTACTGCACACTCCCCCCGGTCGCGCCGACCTCCCCCTTCACCGTCGGCGGCTTCAATGGCAAGAGCTGCAACACCTCCGGCTTCTGCCGCGAGACCGACAGGTACTTCATATAGACGATCTTCACGCCTCGAACCTGCCCCGACACGAACCGGCTCATCATGTCGTTGGCGATCTTCTCGACGTCGGCGTAGGTCGTCTTGTCCTCGAGATGCGCGTGCACCACCGCGGGAGTGCCATTGAACTTGAAGAATCCCGTCCCCTTCTTGCCCACCACCTCGACCGCCAGGTTCTGGTGCGCCCGCAGGTACGCCATCGCCGCCCGCAGCGTCGACCCGTTGTAAGGCCCGCACAGCCCGCGATTGGAAGTGATGATGAACACCACCTCCGGCCCCTTGCTGGGAGTCGTCGGCCCGTCGATCAGCGGATGCGAGATATTCCCCGCCTTCGCGGCCAGCTCCGTCACCAACTGAAAGACCCCCTCGGTGTAGGGCTTCGACGCCGTGGCCCGTTGCTGAGCCTTGGCGAACTTGCTCGTGGCGATCATCTGCATCGTCTTGGTGATGCGCCGGATGTTGCCGACCGCCTTGATCCGCTTCTTGATGTCGCGTGCATTGGCCATATGGGGGCGGAAAGAATACCACGCCCCCCGGCAGCCCCCCGGTAGGGGATTGTGGGGGACGAGACCCGCGCGCCAGCAAGGGATGCACGCGCGATTCGAGCGACAAGCCCCTCCATATCCTGGGCGAGAATCCGGGCCGTAGTATTGTCCGAGCCCTTTATGCGAACCCTGCAAGATATCACGTTGAGCGAGCGCGATCGTGGAGCGGTCAAAGCCGCCGCGGCCGCGCTGCGGGCGACACTCCCGGTCGAACGGATCGTACTCTTCGGCAGCAAGGCGCGCGGCGACGCGGACGCGGAATCGGATATCGACCTGCTGGTGCTGACCTCTCGACCGCTGACCACACGGGAGAAGGCTGGCGTGGTGCGCACGCTCTATCCATTGCAACTGGAGCGCGGCGTGATGCTGTCCACACTCGAGATCTCGCTGAGCGACTGGGAGCGGGGCGTTTACCGCGTGATGCCCCTGCGCACGGAGATCGAGCGCGACGGGGTCGCGGCATGAGCGAATCGGCGGATCGCATTGAAGTCGCCCGCGGCTGGTGGCTTCATGCCGTCGAAGCGCTGAAGGCCGCCGAGCACGACGCGATGATGTTCCCCAGTGCCGCGGTGAACCGGGCCTACTACGCCTGCTTCTACGCCGCCAGCGCGGTGCTCCAGAGCGAGGGCCGGCACTTCGTCAAGCACACCGGCGTGCGTGCAGCGGTCCATGCCGAACTCGTAAAGCCGGGAAGGCTGCCGCGAGAGATCGGTGAAACCTACGACCTGTTGCTGAAAACTGCGCCAGACCGCGGATTACGGCGCGCTGATTCGGGTCTCGACGGCAGAAGCCCGCGAGGCGATTCTTGCTGCCACTCAGGTCGTCGAAGCCTTGGGGCGACTGCTTCCGCCGGGGCTCCAAGAGCCCTCCGCCGTCCCACCCCTTCCTCCCCCTGAAACCCCGCCGCCCCCCTCCCGAACAACCCTCCGTCGCCCCGCGCTGGACAGCCCGGCGTCGGGCGTGGAGGATTCTCCATGAACGCCGCAGGAATCCATGCCATGCCGGACGACTTCAACACCGCGGGCGAGACCGGTCGCTTCGTCGACTCCGCCGCCGACTCGGGCGAGCGGACCTACGCGCTCTTCAACCACCTCGTCGGCCTCGTCTCCACCGCCTCCGGCGGCGTGCCCCTCGGCGGCCTCATCGGCACCATCATCATGTGGCGCATCAAGTGCAAGGACTCACCCTTCCTCGACGATCACGGCCGCGAAGCCGTCAACTTCCAACTCAGCCAGATCGCCTACGTCGTGATGGGCATCGTCGCCGCGACGATCCTCACGGTCGTGACCTTCGGCGTTGGGGGATTCATCGCCGCGCCGCTCGCCATCCTCGGCACTGTCGGACTGACCGTCCTCAACCTCGTCGGCTGCATCCGCGGCGCCATGGCCGCCAACCGACGCGAGTACTACCGCTACCCCATGTGCATCCGCTTCATCGGCGGGCCGAACGAGGCGTAAGAGCAAGGGCGGAAGTCGGAAGACGGAGGGCGTAAGCCGCACACTCCGAGTTTCCACTTTCCATTTTCCACTTTCCACTTTTCTCCCTACCCTGTCCCCATGGCGACACAGCCCTTGGGCACACTCTTCGTCATCGGCGGCGGCGGGCACGCGTGGGTCGTCACCGAAGCGGCCCGCGCACAAGGCTGGCGCGTCCTCGGCTTCTTCGACGACGACCCGCTCGCCATCGTGGACGAAGAGACGCCGCGACTCGGAACCATCCCGGAGTCT
>JAGVLZ010000315.1 GCA_020054055.1 Phycisphaerales bacterium | reverse complement strand
TCCGCCGCCGCCGCCGCCACCTCCACCGCCCGCCGATGGGGAGGACTTGAGCGTGGCGTTCTCGGCTTCGAGGGTGCTCGCGCGCTCGCTCGCGCTCTTGGCCTCGCCGCTGAGGCGCTCGTTCTCGGACATGAGCGACTGGTTGTCTTCCTGCAACTGCGCGATGGTGAGCGCCTGCTGCTTTTTCTCGTTGTTGCATCCGCCGAGGAATGCGGCCGCGGCCGAGAGGGCCAGCAAGGCGAGCATGGGGACGCGACGGGAGGTCAGACCAGTGTTCGAGCCGTTCATTCTCGTTACTCCAGATGGAAATGTGCGGGGCGCGTGGGATATCAGCCGGAAATCAGCGCGGCGTCAAGGGGAAATCATCGGCAATCGGACGGAATCTCGATCAAGGGATGTTGACCGATCTCGTCAGGATGGTCGAGAGCGCCTGCTCGAAGGCCGGCTTGAGGAGGATGACCATCATCGTGGCGGTGGCGAGGTGCGGGCCGTAGGGGAGGGCGGTCCCCTTCCTGTGGAAAACCTGCCGGAAGAGAACGCTCAGCACCGCCCACCCGATCCCGAGGAAGGGGGCGGTGAAGAACGCGAGAAGCGGGTCGATCCACCCCAGGCACGCCCCGACGGCGGCCATCAGGTGGACATCTCCCAGCCCCATCGCCTCCTTGCCTAGGGCGAGCGAGCCGCCGATGCGGAAGACCCAGACGATCCCGCCGCCGACGAGGTAGCCCAGCAGCGCGCCGGAGAGGGCGTGCAGCCACAAGGGGGCATCAGCCGTCGCGGTGCCGAGCAAACCCGCAGGCCTCGTGAGCCACCATCCAACGGCTGCCAGCAGGCAGCACGGCAGACAGAACAGGACCTCCTTCCAGATCTCTCGCCGGGTGTGCGGGTAGTGCGACCAGATCGGCTCTTCGGATTGTCCATCGGCGGCGGGTTGATCGGGGGCCATTCTGCGGAGGATCAGGCCGCAGATAAGGCCGACGCCCGCGCCGGTGGTCATCCAGCCGAGCGCCTGCCCCCTTGGCAGGCCGAAGGTGAAGCCCGCGAACATGAGCGCGATGGCGGGGCCGGTGAGGAGGATCGTGCGAGTCATCACCGTCTTGAAGGATGGGCTATTGCCGGGTCGCACGGCTTGCCCTCCCCCGGAATCGGGACAAGCCGAGGCACCCGCTTGGGTTTCGAGGGCCTTGGCTTCCCATTCGGGGTAGTCCTCGAAGGACTGTGGGATCACCCGCCAACGCAGCATGACGATCGAGAGGACGACCCCGAGCGCGCCGCCGATCGCGAGGCCGACGCCTCCGCCGGGTCGAAACGGAATTGTCCACGAGTGGGCGGCAAGCGCCATCCCCCCCGAGTTCTGAATCCAGGCGGCGTGAAGCGGGTGGACGATCAGGCCGACGGCAGTAGCGAACCAGGGGACGATGAGAGGGATGGTGAAGGTTCGGGCGTCGATGAGTGTCGCGGCGATGAGCGAGCCGGTGAGGGCGAGCATGACCAGGAACATGGGCCACATCCGCCAGATGCCCTCGACGGCGAAGTCCGGGCGCCAGATGAATTGGCGGATGCCGATGAGGTCCACGAGGGAGGGGTGCATGAACCACACGGCCCACATGCCGCCGAAGATGAGGGCCGTGATGAACTCGACGATTGGGTACTCGGCCGAGATGGGTGTGCGGCAGTATCGGCAGCGTCCGCGGAGCATGATCCAGCCGAGGACCGGGATGTTGTCGTACCAGGCGAGTTTCGTGCCGCAGGCGGGGCAGGCTGAGGGGGGCGTGACGACGTTGAGGCCGAGGGGGAGGCGGTAGACGAGGACGTTGATGAATGAGCCGCAGATGCCGCCGAAAGCGCACCAGAAGAGGAGGCCGGTGACGGCGGCGGACCATTGGATGAGGGAGAGGTTGTTCATGCGGTGATCGAACCGGTATTAGATCATCGGCGCGTTCGGGATGTGAACTATTGGGCGCCACCAAGGATCCCGGAGGGTCCGTGGCGCGGGTGGAGCTGTGCGTCGGAAGCGAGCATGTTTGCCGTCCGCCGTTCGCACCACCCGCCGAGGACGGACGGGTGGTGGCACCCGCTGTTCCTACTCACTCTTTCCCGGATTTAACTCCGTCACCTTCTGCTCCGTCCGAGCGAGGATCTCCTTGCAGTGTTCGCGGAGGAGGGTGCCGCGTTCGTATTCCTTGAGCGAGTCTTCGAGACCGATCTCGCCCGATTCAATGCGATCGATGATCGCTTCCAACTGTTCGACTGCCTGCTCGAAGGTCAGGGCGCGGATGGCTTCACGGGGGTCGTCGGATGGGGTTGGCTTTGGGGGCATGAAGTGCGTGCAGTGTAAACGTGTGTCGCGCGGGATGCCACGGCCAGCGCAGTCGGCCGTGGCGGGAGCGGCGGTTGACATTGGAATACAGGCACTTCGCATCGGAGGCGGTTGACGAGACTGAAGCGTTCGTCCGCGCCGCCACGGCCGACTTCGCTCGCAGACTCGCTGCGCTGGCGGCGGCACCCCGGATTGCGTTCAGAAGAGTTTCATCTGTTCGGGTGCGTCGGGCTTTGCTCGTCTGCGGCGTGCGGGGAGTGCCGCGGGTTGAATTGGAGGGGCCGCGTTCTTTTCGCCGCCTTCGACCACTGAACGGAAGGAGCCGTCGGCGACGCGGGTGTTGATCGGTTGGCCGGATCGAGCGGCGTTCGCGGAGCGGATGACCGATCCGTCGGCGGCGGTGGTGACGCTGTACCCGCGGGCGAGGACGCTGGCGGGGCCGGCGACGATGAGTTCGCGCTCGAGCGATTCGGCGC
>JAGVLZ010000363.1 GCA_020054055.1 Phycisphaerales bacterium | reverse complement strand
GCCGCCGCCGCCTCGCTCGCAGGCGTGCTCGGCGGCCTCTTCCTCTCTTTCGAGACCGACTGGCCACCCGGCCCGAGCGTCGTCGTCGTCCTCGTCGCCCTCATGCTCGCTTCGGCCTCTGTCGGCGCTCTCCGCAATCGAATACCCTGATTCGCCGCAGAGACGCAGAGGAAGACAGGAAGGAGTGAATAGGGAATAGGAAAACTCGAGACCCCAGACCCCAGACCCCAGACCCTAAAGCCTAAACCCCGAACCCTTGCGGTCTCCCTCTGCGTCTCTGCGGTGAAAGGACTGTCTCTTGAAACCCGAAACCCTCCTCGCCGAACTCGACCGCCTGCGCAAGGACGTGCCCAAGGATCCCGCTGACATCGAATACCTCACGCTCCACCATGTTTTCGCCTTCGTCTCCTACAAGATGGGGGATTTCAAGCGGTATGTGGACGAGCAGGATGCGAAAGGGGCCTTCAAGGAGTTCGAGGAGGCCTCTTGACTTCCGCAGAATCCGGCCGATACTTTCCCCATCGCGGAACACCCCGGCCGACCCCGTGACCACGGAAACCGGAAGAGACGCGACGACCGGCCGCACGGGTACCTCCGGCGGCCGGGCGATGTGCCCGAGGGCGACGGCCCCCGGGAGGAGATCGCCCGTCAAGGCCCCGTCACAGGCGCCGAACCGGGCATGGCTTCTCAGAAAAGGAGGTGATCCAGTGACATCATGTGACTGTACTCGAGGGCTGCGCGGCTAACCGCTCGCTCGACGGAGCTGCGCACCCGCAGCCCGCGCAAACTGTTTGCGAAGCCCCGCGACGGACAACCGTCGCGGGGCGTTTTCGTTTTGTGCCCCACACCTCCCGCAGGCTCGGTCGTCGTCTGCGCGTCTGTCACCTGTGCGATCCCGTTGCGGAGCGCCCAAACGCCGATTCTCAGGCCGACGCTCCACAAGCGGACACGGGAATTGCGCCGTTTCCCGCAGCCGTGACGCTGCACCCAATTGAGCGATGAGCAGCACGGCGGCCCCGCGCGTTGATCGAATCGCCTGTGGCGTTCACAAGCGCCCGCGCGCCGGCACCGATGCATCTCGCTCGCTGGAGTGTCGGTCATGACTCACCTTCCTACCATCGCCGTGGGGTTCCCGGCCCGTCTGTTCGCGTTGGGCGTCCTTGGGATTGTTGCGGGCGCGGCGCCCGCACAAACCTGGGACCTCCTCCCGCCACCGGCGACGATGGTCGCCCTCCCCACGCGCGCCAACTACTTTCTCAACTGCAACGGCGGCCCCGTCCCGCCGTGCTGCCAGGAGGTGACCGCCTGCGGCCCGATCGTCGGCCCGGTGGGCGCGTTCACCGACCTCCTGGGCTGGGACAACTGGTGGGAGTCCACCGCGCTCTGCAAGGACGACCTCGGCGACTGCGGCTTCATGAAGGCCCGCGGCGAGGCGGTCGTCCGCGTGCGCGGCGTGGGCTCGTCGAACGTCCTCATCCGCTGGGATGCCCTTGCCTACACCAAGGAGCGCTGCGACAACGCTCCGGGCCTATACATCGGCGATGGGCGCGCCGCGATCATCGCAACAATCGCGCTGACCGTCGATGGTGTGCCGCCAGGCACGCCAGTGACCGTCTACTTTCGGTGGAAACAGGCCGCCACCAACTCGTACTCGCCCGAGGCGGGCGCGGAAGACTCGCCGACCTCCATCGTCGGCGGAGCATTGACGATCACCAGCGGCGGCGTGCCAAGCCCGAAGTTCGACACCGACTTCGACCTCGTGGACGTGAAGGGCGGCAAGTTCGGCCCAGACGTCTACGGCTCCTTCACGACCACAACCGGATCGACCGTCACCATCGACACCGATGTCGCGCTCCGCAGCACGATCCGCGACGCCGCCAATCCTGTCCCCGGCAACTGGCCGCACCGCCAATGCCTGAGCGAGTTCGATCGTGAAACCGTCGCGTGGAGCGGCGAGATCGAACTAAGCCTGAACTCCGCCGTCCCGCCGCCGCAGGGCGGATGGACCGGCGGCGATCCCGGCGAGCCGGAGCCTCAGCCCGACATGCTCTTCTCCGTCGACCTCGGCGGCGACGCCGAACTCGCCGACCCAACCCCCGAAGGCGACGAGGTCTTTGACCCGGGCGACGCCTACGCATGGATGGGGCCGCCCATCCCGCCCCCCGGCATCGACGGCGTCATCGATGACGAGGCGCTCGCCGGCGGATTCGATCCGACCCCCGATCCCGGCGTCCCATTCTTCAACGAAGCGTGCATGAACACGCCGCTGCCCGTCCCGGCGTACTTCGACCTCGACGATATCGACGTGCTCGACGCCCCGCTCACCGCGTTCATCCCCATCGGCGCTCCTCTGGCGGCCCCCATCCCCCGCTTCGGCTCCAACTTTATCCACCGTCTCGAGTACAGCGCCATCTCCTTCGAAGACGACGGCCCGGAGCGGTTCACCACCTCCTTCTTCGTCGGCGGACCCTATTGCAGCGTCCCCGTCGGCTCACCATCCGGCGGCGCGTTCGCCCCCATCGCACGCACCTACGGCAAGAGCGCGACCGAGGACGAGATCGAACTCATGACCTGGACCCCCGGCGATTCACTGCCCTACGCGCTGGGGATGACCTCCCCCGGACTCGACGAATCATCCATCCACCCGAACCTGGCCCCCGACCCCGACTTCGACGACTCGACCGACGACGACGTCGACGCCATTGACATCCTCGAAAGCGGCAGCGACACACTCAGCGCCTACACCTACTTCACCGCGGACCACGAGGCGGCCGGCCCCTTCGTCACTCCAGTTATCTGCGGACCCGCCGATCCGCCCGGCGGCTGCTTCGTCGCCGGAGGAACCGTCTACCAGCGCGGCCCGGACGGGACGGTGACGCCTGTCATCTATCCATCGGTCCACCTGGGCCTGCCCGACACCACCGACATCCGCGCGCTCGAGTTTGTCTGGCTTACAGAAGGCGGCGCACTCGAATCACTGGCGATGATCTTCTCCGTCGCGCCCGACGACCCGGGCACCGCGAGCGTCGACGAGTCCGCCGGCCTCGACCCCGCGCTCCTCTACTACTCCTTCCTCACCGGTGCCTACACCGACCTGATCGCCTTCCCATTCGATTCCCCGGTGGATGCCTTCAGCAACTACCGCCGCGCGCTCCTGAGCGATCCCGTCCTCCCGCCGCCGCCGACGCCTTGCCCAGGCGACGGGAACGGCGACGGCGTCGTCAACTTCGCCGACGTCACCGCGGCCCTCGCCAACTGGGGCAACGTGTACCCAGGCCCGAACGGGCCGGGCGACGCCGACCACAACGGCGTGGTGAACTTCGCCGATGTCACGACCGTCTTGGCGAACTGGCTCCTGTCGTGCTGATGGCGCGCGAGTTCGATGAGTGATCCAAGCGCCCCGCGCCGGAACGCCGACGCGGGGCGATTTGTTGCGCAGGTGAATCGAGGAATCGGCTTGGAAGCGTGCCCGCCAAGCACGCGATTGACGCCCCCGGTCCATCTGCCCTAGCCTCCCGCCCCATGACACAGCAGAAAGCGACGAACATCACCTGGCACAAGGGCAACCTGACGCGCGACGAGCGGTTCGCTGCCCTCAAAGCCAAAGGCTGCACCATGTGGTTCACCGGCCTCCCCTCCAGCGGCAAAAGCACCATCGCCTCCGCCCTCGAGCAGGTCCTCGTGCAGCGAGGCGTCCACAGTTACCGCCTCGACGGGGACAACATCCGCTTCGGCCTCAACAAAAACCTCGGCTTCTCCGCCGACGACCGCAAGGAAAACATCCGCCGCATCGGCGAGGTCGCCAAACTCTTCGCCGATTCGGGCTCGATCGCGCTCACGAGTTTCATCTCCCCCTACGCCGCAGACCGCGACGCCGCCCGCGCACTGCACGATTCGGCGGGGCTGCCCTTCCTCGAAGTCTTCGTCGACACCCCGATCGGAGAGTGCGAAAAGCGCGATCCGAAGGGGCTCTACAAAAAAGCCCGCGCCGGCGAGATCAAGGGATTCACGGGAGTCGATGATCCCTACGAAGCGCCGCCGAAAGCCGAACTGCGCCTGGCCTCCGGCGAGATGAACGTCGAGGCGTGCGTGCGGGCGTGTCTCGAACTGCTCGAGTCGCGCGGCCTGTTCGTCGGACGATGATCCATCGTCCTACTTTCGCATCGTCCCGAGGTCGATCACCACGCCGTCCCCCTGGTAGTAGTCCACGTTCATCGACTCGCGCGAAACGCAGGTGAACACGAGGCACGATCGTCCCTGGCGCTTGGCGTAGGCGATGTCGTCGTCGCTCGGGCCGGCGTAGTCGGCGTTGTCCGCGGAGGTGCAGTGCAGGTGGTAGTGGAAGATCGAATCCACCCCCTGGTCGATCATCTCACTCGGCGCGATGAAGCGCCGATCGCCCATCCGCTGCGCCGGCCTCGGCTGGAACAGGCGCACCGCAAATCCGCCCGCCGCGCCGCCGTCGATCACCCCGCCGTACTCGGTCGAAGTATCCCGGCGATCATCCTCCGACTGGGTGAGCAGGATCGCCGTCAGGCCCCTGTCTTCGGTGGCCTCCGCCGCGATCAGGCACAGCAGCGCATCCCCCCAGCACATTTTCTCGCGCCAGGTCCGCAGCGATTCCGGCTGGCGGTTCCCGGCGGTCGCCGCCGCGGCACGGAGGTGCTTCTTGCGGCTCTCGAGCGCCGAATCGAGACTCGTGAGCAGGCCGTCGCGAGAAGCCTGCATCCACAAAGGACGGTTCGCGGCGGCCCAGCGCACGCCCATGATGTGGCGCAGCGAAAGACCCCGACGTTAGATCGGAAGAG
>JAGVLZ010000163.1 GCA_020054055.1 Phycisphaerales bacterium | reverse complement strand
GTGGGCGGAGGGGGTCGAGGGGGCGGTGGCGCGGAGCGTGGCGGATGGATGGAACGATGCGCTCACGCATCGGCTGGACCTTGCATTCACGCATCCGTTGCTCGGGGTTCTGGCGTTCGCGGCGATCATGACCGGGCTTTTCTGGGCGATTTTCTCGCTCGCGGCGTACCCGATGGGATGGATCGAGGGTGTATTCGGGTTGCTGGGGGGCGGTGTTGAGGCGGTGATGCCCGAGGGGGTGTTGAGGGACCTTTTGTCGGGGGGCGTGGTCGCGGGGATCGCGGGGGTGGTGGTTTTTCTGCCGCAGATCTGTCTGCTGTTTTTCCTGATTTCGCTGTTGGAGGACACGGGGTACCTGGCGCGTGCGGCGTTCGTGATGGATCGCGTGCTGAGGCCCTTTGGTTTGCCGGGTCATGCGTTCGTGCCGCTGCTTTCGAGTCATGCGTGCGCGCTGCCCGGGATCATGGCGGCGCGGGCGATCCCGGATCGGCGCGAGCGGCTGGCGACGATTCTGGTTGCGCCGTTCATGACCTGCTCGGCGCGGCTGCCGGTGTATGTGCTGGTGACGGGGCTGCTGTTTCCCGGTGAGCCGTTGAAGGCGGCGGGTGCGTTTGTGGGCGCGTATGCGCTGGGGATCGCGGCGGGGATGGGGAGCGCGATGGTGGCGCGGCGGACGATTCTGCGCGGCCCTTCGAGGCCGATGGCGCTGGAGTTGCCGACGTACAAGTGGCCGAGCGTGTGGACGGCGTTGATGACGACGTACGACCGTGCGGTGGTGTTCATGAAGAAGGCGGGGACGAATATCCTGGCGATCAGCATTGCTCTGTGGTGGCTGAGCGCGTTCCCGCATGTGCCGCCGCCGGCGGAGGCGGTGGCGATGCGTGCGGAGGCGGCGTTGGTCGGTGTGTCGCGCGCGGAGGAGTTGAATGCGGCGGCGGATCGCGTTGAGGCGTCGCACGCGAGCGCGCAGTCGTTCATCGGTCGGATCGGGAGGACGGTGCAGCCGGTGTTCGGGCCGCTGGGGTATGACTGGCAGTTAACGGTGGGCGTGATGGCGAGTTTCGCGGCGCGCGAGGTGTTTGTTTCGACGATGGCGGTGGTGGTGACGGGTGAGGTGGATGCGGAGTCGGAGGGGGTCATCGCGCGCGTGGCGGCGGCGAAGCGGTCGGACGGCGTGACGCCGATCTTCACGGCGGCGACGTGCTGGTCGATCCTGGTGTTTTATGTGCTGGCGATGCAGTGCCTGCCGACGCTGGCGGTCACGGCCCGCGAGGCTGGGGGCGTGCGGTGGGCGTTTTTGCAGTTGGGATGGATGAGCGCGGTGGCGTACATCGCGGCGCTGGTGGTGTATCAGGGGATGCGTGCGGCGGGTGTGCCGTGAGTTTCCCCGTTTACGATTGGCAGTTCTGGGCGGTGACGGGGGTGTTCGTGGCGGCGATGGTGTGGGTTTTTCGCGGGGCTTTGCCGGGGAGTGCGAAGCGGAGGAAGAAGAGGGGGCATCGGGCGACGCTGACGCTGGGGGGGAGGGCGGTGGGGAAGGAGTGAGGTAGTGGCGCGCGTGACCACGGGACTCGAAGACTCGTCCCGAGCGTGGGTGGGTTTAGTTGGCTCGGGTGATTTCGATGTCGCCTACGTCTGAGGAGAGGGTGATGGTGGCTTCACCCGTGCCGATCGAGCCCGTCGCGCGCTGGTTGCGTTGCCTGGTGAAGGAGACGGGCATTCCCGGGAGTGAGACCTCGACGTCTCCCGTGTCGGTTTGAGCATCGAGGGTTCCGGTCCATTGCTCTGGGAGTGCGAGTGAGATCTCGCCGACATCGGTGGTGACTTTGATGGCGCGGGGGTCGCCGGCAAGGACGTTGATGGTTGCGTCGCCGACATCGGTTTTGAGGTCGATGGGGCCGGAGGCTTTGGCGTCGATATCGCCGACGCCATTGACGATGGTGAGTCCCTGGGTGAGTTGGACGGCGTTGAAATCGCCGACATCGTTTTGGATGAAGGCGGGGCCGGTGAAGCCCCGGAGGTCGATGTCGCCGACTTCGTTGCGGACCTCGACTTCGAGGGCGGGGGGTGCGGTGATGCGCCACTCGACGAGATAGTTTTTGCGGTTCGAGCCGCTGGGGTGGCTGGCGATGGCTTCGATGATGGTGGTGTCGGACTTGGAGGGGTCGAGTGTGACGACGATCTCTTCGAGTGCTTCCTCGGCGGCTTCGGGCGTGCGGCCTCGGCCGATCATGGTGGCGGTGGCGGTGATCTCGGTGGCGGTGGGTTCGGCGGTGATGATGACATCGCCGACGTGGTTTCTGAGGATGAGTTTTCGTGCTCCCGCGGCCTCGGTGAGGGTCATCTGGTCGCGCGATTCGTGCTTGAGATTGCCGCCGCCGGCGACGAAGATGCAGCCGCCCAGGGGGAGGCAGGCGAGGGACGCCAAGACGGCGAACGAACCCTGATGGTTGGTCCAGGGGGCGGGAAGACGGATAAAGGATGGGGCGTTCAAGGCGTGGCTCCGTTGGTTGGTGTTTGATTCGGGATCGTGGGGCGATCCTTTCAGCGTCCGAACCTCGTCGCGTCGGTATGAATAGAGGATGATGTCAAGAGTTCGGAGGTTTGACCCGGAGAGAAAGGTTGAAGTCGATGCGATTGAGCAGCGTTGGATTCTCGTCGTTGATGTCAGTTGTGGTTGCGGTGTTTGTTGGTGGTGCCGCGTTCGGTCAAGGGTCGGGCGCGGTCGGGCCGCAGCAGGGGCCGAAGTATCCGGCACAGGGTCCGACGTGGCAGTCGGTCGAGCCGCTGAAGTCGGTCCCGCCGCCGGTGAAGATCGAGCCGGAGGTGATGGACCTCGGCGACCTGATGCCGAACGCGAAGGTGCCCGCCGAGTTCAAGATCACGAACATCGGGACGGAGGCGCTGGAGATCACGGCGGCGATGAGCACCTGCCACTGCACGGTGCCGCAGTTGGGCGAGAAGAAGATCGAGCCGGGGGCGTCGATCGTGCTGCCGATCACGTTTGATTCGGGGCCGGTGCTGACGAACCAGGAGCGCGAGGTGGTGATCCGGTTCGCGGGGTATTCGCGCGCGGCGGCCGGCAGGGTCCGGGCGAGCACGAACTACGGGATTCGGACGGATGTCGAGTTCACGCCGCCGGAGCAGCGGCGCGTCGGCGTGGTGATGCTGCGCTCGGTGAGCGATCGGCCCTTCCGGGTTCTCTCGGCGAACGGGGAGGCGGCGGAGTTCGTTGACGGGTTCGATTCGGAGAAGGATTCGCCGCGCGCGGCGTATGAAGTGCGGTTCGATCTCAGCGAGTACGCCGCCGAGGCGCTGCCCGAGTGGTTCGTGCTCGAGACGGACCATCCAACGTCACCGATCATCGATATCCCGGTCGAGAATCTGGAATGGGAGCCGCAGCGCTCGCTGATGTCGTGGGGCTTCGGCGAGAGACGGGTGCTGATGGGGACGATGCCGGTGATGGGGCGGAGGGAGGTCGTGGTGACCGTGCAGAACATGCACGCCGGTCCGCTGGACTTTGTGAAGCAGTTGTGGGTCGAGCCGGAGGTCGCGGACGCGACGATGATGGGGATGGAGAAGACGGAGGATGGGCTCAAGGTCCGGGTGCGTGTGACGCCCAAGGATTCGCATCGCGGATTGCTGGTGGCGAAGTTGATGATCGCGGGTGCGGACCACGAGGCGGGAGTGTGGTTGATGGGGCGGGTGGCGGCGGTGGGCGGGGAGTGAGTGCGTTGTCGCCCACAGGGAGGACCCCGTTCGCCCATTTCATGGGGTGGGGAGGTCTTGCAAGGGGTACCTTCCAGGCGCTTCGCGCCTGGCAACCATCGCGCGCCCGATTCACGGGCGAAACCCGGCATTATGAGCGGCGGTCATTGCGGTGGGATTCGAGTTGGATGGTGATCTGGGTGAGGGGGATGGTCGGGCCGCGGTCGATGCCTTCGCACTGGCGCGAGAGCCGTTGCCATGCGCGCGGCGATTCGACGTGTTCGGGCCAGAATGGGAAGGTGCGGCACTGGGTCGGGCGGAGTTCGTGGATGGAGCAGAGGGCTTTGCCGGGTTGGGTGGCGCGGTCGAGGAAGATGCAGTCGTGGCCTTGCTCGGATTCGTTTTCCTTGAAGGTGCGCGAGCGGCCGGAGACGGCGGCGCCGAGGTCGGTGGTGTAGCGGTCGAGAAAGTCGCCTTTGGAGAGGCCGAGGTGTCCGGCGATTCTGGCGGCTTCGGCGTCGGTGAAGAGGACGTAGCCCGGCGCTCCCGTGCAGCATTGGCCGCAGGAGGTGCATTCGAAGCGGAGGCCGGTGGAGTACCAGGGGTCTGGGGGCATGGTGAGCAGGTGAGCAGGAGTTGCATACGTTTCGCGCGGTCGATTGGTCGCTTCAGTTCTCTTCGACTCGGACGGCGACGAGGGTCTGGTCGTCGGCTCGGTCGCGTGATCGGGTGTGCTCGAAGAGTTTCTGGTGGATGTGGTCGATGACGCAGTCCGGCGCGCCGGTGCAGTTGGCGAGGGCGGTGCGGATGCGCGCGGCGCCGAACATTTCGCGGTTGGGGGGCGGGCTGAAGGCTTCGGTGATGCCGTCGGTGTAGAGAACAAGTGTTTCGCCCTGCGCAAGGGGTGTTGTGGCGTCGGTGTAGTCGGGCTTGTCGAGGATACTGAGGGGAACGGATGCGCCGCCTTCGAGGGGGCTGGATGTGCCGTCGGCGGAGCGCCTTTCGGGCCGGTTATGGCCGGCGTTCGAGTAGGTCATGAGGTTTCGTTCGCGGTCGATGACTCCCGCGAAGGCGGTGACGAAGGAGGGTTCGATGCGTTTGCGGAGGAGTTCGCGGTTGGCGTGTTCGAGCATCGCGGCCGGGCCGCGGTCGCGTTCCTGGAAGGAGTGGAGGATGGTCTGGAGCATGGCCATGACGGTGGCGGCGCCCGCGCCGTGTCCCGAGACATCGGCCACGATGACGCCGAGACGGTTCTGGCCCATGTCGAAGAAGTCGTAGTAATCGCCGCCGGATTCGTTGCTGGTGAGGTAACTGGTTGCGAGCGAGAGGCCGGGCACATCCGGCAGTCGGTCCGGGAGGAGCGAGCGCTGGATCTGCGCGATTTCCTCGAGTTGTGCGGTCAGTTTGGTGTTGAGTTCGCGGACCTGCTTGGCGACGACGAGCGTCTTGGTCATGCGGCCGATGATGTTTCCTCGGAGCATGCCCGTGACGACATCGTCGGCGGCGTACCCCTCGGGGGAGAGCCGGAAGGTGATGCTCCAGTTCAGCGCTTGGCCATCGTCGTACAGGGGATTGACGAAGCACGAGCCGAAGCGTGCGAGGCGGTCGCCCAGGACCGGATCGCCGCGGATGCTCATGTGCTGGAGGATTTTCGGTTCTTGTGTCTCGATGACCCGGCCGATGAATCCGCCGGAATGGGTCGCGAGGGTGTCCCACTGCTGCCAGGGATTGATGGTGAGCGTGCCGACGTCGTCTTCGAGATTGAGGCGCGTGATTTTGTATTTGCCGGCGGGCAATCCGCGGACGGAAAGGGAGATCATGCCGTCGAACATCCGGTCCTCGCGGAGGAGGTTCGCGAACTCTCGTTGAACGTCGATGGGGTCGGTGTGACGGCTGACGCGGCGGAGCAGATCGACGTAGACGGCGATCTTGGGATTGAGGGAGAGGTCAACGGGTCGCATTCGCGAGAGTGTAGGCGGGCGGCCGGGGGTCAAAGACATTCACGGCGGGGGCACGGGGGACGCGGAGAAGGCATGAGGCGGGGCACCGATGACACAGATGGACGCGGATGAAAGCAGGAAGCCCTCCCGAAAGACGTTGCGGTTCGTCGGGCGGCCGTTCACAATGCCGGGATGAACGGAGCCCCCCCACTTTCGTCCGCCGAACGGGCCCTGCTCGACGCCGCGTATGAGGAAGCGCTCGCGGGGTTGCGCGAGGGTGGCATCCCGATCGGGTCGGCGTTGATGACTCCCGATGGAATGATCGTGGCGCGCGGCCGCAACCTGCGCGTGCAGACGGGGGACACGACGGCACACGCCGAGGTTTCGTGCATCCGCAACGCGGGCCGACGGCGCGACTGGCACACCCTGACGCTGGCGTCGACGCTCTCGCCCTGCATCATGTGTACGGGCGCATCGCTCCTGCACCGTATCCCGCGGGTGATCGTGGGTGAGAACCGGACGTTCATGGGGGCGGAGGATCTGTTCGCCTCGCGCGGGGTGCGTCTGACGGTGGTGCAGGATGCGCGGTGCATCGCGCTGATGGAGAGGTTCATCCGCGAACGGCCGGAGTTGTGGGACGAGGACATCGGCGTGCCGAAGGCGGAATAACCACAGAGAACATGGAGGGGCACGGAGGAAACTTTGATGGGTGAGGATTGATCGCCGGGCGCGATCCGTACATGGCGTTTCCAGTCCCAAGATTCTCCTCCGTGTGTCTCAGTGCTCTCAGTGGTAAAATGTCTTCATGCCCCGTCTTGCCAGCGTGACCGTGTATTGCTCGTCGAGCGAGGCGCTGCACGCCGACCACTTTGAGTCCGCGCGGCGGTTCGGGAAGTTGCTCGCGGAATCGGGGCGTTCGCTGGTCTTCGGCGGCGGTCGGGTGGGTCTGATGGGAGAGACGGCTCGGGCGGCGCGCTCGGCGGGCGGGTTCACGCTGGGGATCATCACGGAGCGGCTGAAGGCGGCGGAGCAACTGGACGAGAGCAACAGCGAGAACATGGTGGTGAAGACGATGCGCGAGCGGAAGGCGCTGCTCGAGTCGCGCGGCGATGCGATGGTGGTGCTGCCCGGGGGACTGGGGACGCTCGAGGAGTTCTTTGAGATCCTGGTCGGACGGCTGCTGGGCGAGCACGACAAGCCGATCGTGATCCTGAACCCGCGCGACCCGGACGGGCCGGGGAACGGGAACGCGGGCGGGTTCTATGACCCGCTGCTCGAGATGATCGAGCACATGATCCGGAGCCGGTTCGCGCGCGAGGGGGTTCGCGAGTTGTTCGATGTGAGGCCGACGCCCGAGGCGGTGATGGCGCGGCTGGATGAGTTGGAG
>JAGVLZ010000015.1 GCA_020054055.1 Phycisphaerales bacterium | reverse complement strand
CGCTCTTCCGATCTGGGCCGAGGGGGTGGTCGAGGCGGACGCCGCCAAGTACGAAGGGGCGTCCCTGCCCCTGCGGCGGGGGCGGCTCCAGGCGGTGGAGGTCGTAGCCGTGGCCGATGCGGAAGGAGTTTGCGGGTTCAGGGTTCAGGGTTCCGGGCTCCGGGTTCGCGGATCGCCGAGGGGGTGATGGGCAAAAATGACCGATAAAGGAGTCAACCAAACTGAACCCGGCACATGTTCCGGGCGTTTGCCTATCTTACGACCGACAGCGTCCGCGCTGAACCCCGCACCCTGAACCCTGGACCCCCTCATGACGATCCGCCGATCACTTGCCACGTTCTTGCTCGCGGTTCCTGCGTTGGTGTGTGGCTGCAACTCGCCCGGCGGACAGGGATTCTCGTCCGATCGGTTTGTGTACCGGTCGAACGAGTGGCAGCCCTGGACGGTTTCGTTGATCGACACGCGAACGGGGGAGAGTGTGTGGTCGGTCGATGTGCCGGTGGGCAAACAACTGGTGATGGGCTTCCGCAAGGGGGTCGGCCCCAACGAGTTCAAGCCGGACATGATGTACTGGGGGATCTCGGAGAACGGGCGCACGATTTCGAGGCAGAGCAACCAGTTCCCGGTGCCGGGCGCGCACGCTCGGCGGATCGAGCCGGTGCTGAGGCCGACGCCCGAGCTTCCCGGCACGCCGTTGCCGGGCTCGCCCTACGCGGCGACGATGGACGTGAATAAGAGCGAGGCGGCGGCGAAGGGGAAGATCGAGCCCGGACCATCGGACCTCTTTGCGCCGGCGAAGCCCGGCGGGCCGAAGCCGATCGAGGTGCCGAAGCAGGAGCCCGCGCACAAGGAAGCAGTTGTGCCTTCTCCGACGCAGCCGGAGCCGGTGACGCCTGTCGCGGAACCGGCGCCTGCTGAGGATCCGCCGGTCGATCTGCCCCAGGGGACGCGCGGACCCCGGTGATCGACCACGGGATTCGGAGACTCATCCCGAGGGTGGGAATCGTGCGCGATCAGTCTTTGAGCCAGACTTCCTTGAGGATGAGTTCGAGGGGCGGTGCCTGCTCGTTTGCGTCCGTGTGGAAGCGGTCGAGGGCGGCGAATGCGTCTTCGATGTCCTGCCGGGTGCCTGATTGCCAGCCCGCGTAGGCGAGGATGAGCGCCGCCTCGCGCGCGAAGGGGGTGTCCTGATGCAGCCGCTCGCGGAGGGTGTAGCGGATGGCGTCGAGGCGCTTGCCCTGTGCGAAGAGGTCGGAGGGGTATCGCGCGGGGATGAGTTCCGGGTACGCGGAGAAGAGGTTACGCAGGTTCACGCCTGCGGAGAGGAAGAGGCTGCCGCCGATCTGCGCGTTCACCCTTCCCGCCGCGGCCATCGCGTCGCCTGGCTGCGCGCGGAGGGCGGCGGTGAATCGCTCCTCGGCCTCGAACCAGCGGAGCGCCTTGAGCGCTTCCTCGCCCTTGTTCATGTGCCATGAATAGAGGTCGTCCGCGCTGTTCTTTTCGAGGAAGGCCCGGAGCCGGACCTCTCCGTTGTCGAGCGTCTCGCGGGCGCGCTGGATGATCTCGTCGGGAGTCAGCGTCTTTTCCTGCTCGGCATTCTCTTCGTCGGTCTCCTCGCGTGCTTTCTTCTCGAGGCCGGGGAGGGCGCTGTCCGGCTCTTCCGACGGGGCGGCCTCCTCCATCGACTTGAGACGTGTGCGGAGCGCGCCGCGCACCTCTTCGAGCGAGCGGTCGAAGCGCTGATCGATGGATTCGATCGGCTCGGCCCGGTCTTCGATCTTCTGTTCCTCGGTTTTCTTTTCCTCGGGGTCCTTCTCGCCGAAGCGACGCGAGCGGAAGGTGTCGGACTTCAGTTTCAGGTCGGCGCGGACGGAGTCGAGCGGTGTGATGGGCTCGATGCGCCGGCCGACGGGCTGTGATACACCTTCCCGATCGGTGTCGCCCTCCGCCTGTTTCTTCGCTCGGGCGGAGATGCTGCCCTCATTCATCAGGTCGGGGCGTTCCTGGACGCTGAAGATCGAGTTGCCGAGCGTGACCGCCTTGGTGCCGATGAGCGGGTTGGCGATGACGTAGAGGCGCGAGGCCCCCTCTTCCGCCTTGCCGGTCGAGAGGAGGAACTTCGGTCGGCGCGATTCGCGGAGCAGGTACTCGCTGGTGGAGCGGAGCGAGCCGCGCAGGTTGCCGTAGGGATCGACGGTCATGGTGGGGGCGGCCCCGGCCGCCTCGCCCGCGGTGTAACCGGCGGATGAGCGGCTGATGATGAGGTCGCCGAACATCCCCCGCGTCTGCCCGGCGGTGGACTCGTTGAGTTGGAACTGGAGGGAGCCGATGCCGCGGATGTTCTGCGTTGCGAGGCCGGAGTAGGCGGATTCGCGCTGCTCGACAAAGAGGTCGTCGGAGCCGGTCTCGGCGCGGAAGTCGTCGGCGGCCCCGTAGCCCACATCGCCCCGGAAGGATTTGCCTCCGCCGACGTTGCCGGTCACGACGGCGTTGCGCAAGGCGAGTTCAGACTGGAAGTTTGCGCCGGGGGCGTTGAAGCCGCCGGAGCCGACCTGCTGGTTCGCGTCGAGGGCGCGCCCGCGTGTGACGAAGGTCT
>JAGVLZ010000345.1 GCA_020054055.1 Phycisphaerales bacterium | reverse complement strand
GGAGGATGCGCGGGGCGACGTTCGCGTGGACGAGGAGTGTTTCGGCGGCGTTGCAGACGCCGGGGCGCTGGGCCTTGGCGTTGACGACGATTCGTTCGGCGGCGTCTTCCAGTCCTTCGAGGTGCTCATCGACGTAGACGTGGCAGTTTCCGGCGTCGTGTTTTATGACGGGGATTCGCGCGGCGTCGGTGACGGCGCGGATGAGGCCCGGCCCGCCTCGGGGGATGGCGAGGTCGATGATCCCTTCCATGCGGACGAGGCAGTCGATGGCGGCGCGGTCGGTGGTCTCGATGAATCCGAAGGCGTTGTCGATGCCGCGCCGGCGCAATGAGCGGCGGATCGCGCCTGCGATGGCGCGGTTGGAGTGGAGCGATTCCTTCCCGCCGCGGAGGACGGCTGCGTTGCCGGAACGGATGGCGAGGGCGGCGGCGTCGCTGGTGACGTTGGGCCTGCTCTCGTAGATGATGACGAGGAGGCCGATGGGGATGCGGCGTTTTTCGAGTTGAATGCCGCTGTCGAGTCGCCTCGATTCGAGGACGGTGCCCACGGGGTCGGGTTGCGCGGCGATGCGGTCTACGGCGGCGGCCATGTCCTCGACGCGCTGTGGAGTAAGAGCCAGGCGATCGCGCATGGCCGCGGGGAGGTCGCTTGCGGAGGCGAGGTCGAGGGTGTTGGCGGCGAGGATACTCGGCGCGTCGGTGCGGATCGCGTCGGCCATCTCGCGGAGGAGGGTCGAGCGTTCGTCAGCGGAGAGCGCGCGAAGGGCGAGTCGGGCTTCCGCGGCGGCGAGTGCGATGCGGCGGCAGTGTGATTCGGTGGTTTCGGCCGGGGCGTTCAAGGGGTCGGCCCCGGGGCGGTCTTCGGGGTGATCTTGAGTCGCACGGCGCTCTTGACGCCGACGATCTGCAACTCGGGCCGGAGCATGAAAGCGCCGGATTTCAGGACCATGAATGCGGCGTCCTTTGTCTCGACTTTGGCTTCGAGGTCGTCGCTCGAGAGCGAGACGACGGCGATGACCGCTTCGGCGCCGGACTTGAGTCGTTCCATCGCTTCCGTCGGGCCGGAGACATCGGCGGTGAGGAAGCGGTCCTCGGATTCGATCTGCACGTCCCATCGTCCGATCTCGACGGGGGGGAGGACGATCTGCACTGGGATTGAGCGGAGCGTGTCGGTGGCGCTTCGGCCTCGGACGGTGAACTCGAGCGTGGCGGTGGCACGTTCGATGCTGAATCCCGGCAGGCCTGCGTAGGCCGAGGGAGGAAGTATCGCGGCTTCTTCTTTGACTGGCCCGCTGACGGGGAGGCGCTTTCGCTGGGTCTCGTCGAGGCGTGCGGTGACGCGGATCGGTTCCTGGCCGTTGGTCAGGGCGCTGCGCGGGAGGCGGACGGCGACGCGATCGGGTGTGACGCGGACCTCGCCCACGACGTCGATGCCTTGCAAGTTTGGTTCGATGACGGCCTGTTGTGAAACGAGTTCGAGGACTTCGACTTCGAGGGCCAGCGGGGTGACGGTGGCGATGCGTACGCCGGTGCGTGTGAGCGGGGCGTAGTCCTGGAGGACTCGGAGGAGGTTGATGGTGTGTCGGCCGTCGGTGGTGGGGACTCCCGCCATTCCCGGGGCGAGTTCGATGCCCTTGATGAGTTCCGCTTCCGATCGGCTGATGGCGCCCCTGGAGCCGACGAGGTCGATGGAGATGGTGCCGTCGAAGGCCTGGTCGGGGGAGATGAGTCGTGTGTTTCCCTCTCCGGTGCCGGAGGAGAAGCGAACCGTCGTGATTCCAGAGAACTCGCCGAGGCTTTCGGACTCCGCGAAGACCCAGAGGATGGCGGCGAAGAGCGTGACGAGGAGGAAGGTTCGAGCGCGGCTAAACATCCGTCGCCCTCCTTCCGTAGTTGATGCTTGGGGCGGGGTCGGGTTCGGCGTCGGCGGCGGGAGCGCTGGGGCGGGGCTGATCGGGTCCCCTTTGGCCGAGTCGCGTGAGCAAGTATTCGCGGAGCGATTGGGGTGTGAGGCGGCGTGTGAAGGAGGTGCCCTCGGCGATGCTGATGGTGCCTGTTTCCTCGCTGACGACGAGGACGATGGCGTCGGTGGATCGCGCGAGTCCGACGGCGGCGCGATGGCGCGTGCCCAGATGCTCGTCGGGCATGTCGCCCGCGTCGGCGAGCGGGAACTGAACGCCGGCGGCGACGATCCGGTCGCCGCGGATGACGACGCCCATGTCGTGCAGCGGGCTGTTGGGCCAAAAGATGCTGCTGAGGAGTTCTGCGGAGAGGTCCGCGTTGAGTTTCTTCCCGGACTCGATGGCGTCGCGGAGGCCGACCTGTCGCTCGATGGCGATGATGGCGCCGAAGCGGTTCTTGCTGAGGAAGGTGGATGAATCGACGAGGGCATCGACGATGGGACGGACCTGCGCGATCGAGCCTCTGAGGAGCGGCGTCTCGCCGAGGCGGATGAGGGCGCGGCGCAACTCCGGCTGGAACGTGACGACGAGGGCGATGGCGGCGTAGCCCAGGAGGGTGTTGTAGATGATGGCGAGGCGCGGGAAAAGGTCCGCCATGCTGAGCAGCCGGACGGCGATCCACCCGCCGAAGAAGAGGATGACCATTCCTTTAAGAGCGCCGGCGGCGCGCGTGCCCCGGACGAAGCGAAGGACGGCGTAGACGAGGACCCACATGACGGCGAGTTCGAGGGCGACCTCCCACCACGGGTAGTCCGCGAGACGAGAGAGGAGTTGGCGCAGGCGGTCGGGCATGTCGAGGGTTGTATCGGTCGGAAGTGAGGTCGGGCCGCGCGCGAGTATAGCCGTGGGGGTTCGGGGCGCCGGGCGTTATCCTCTCCGTGCCGGTTGCGCGAATCGGAACGCTCATGATCGACCCGACGCCCATCGAAGCATCCTCTGGTCGCCGATCGCTCCTGGCGATTGTGGCGGGTCCCGTGCTCGGCGCGGCGGCGTTTGTGCTGATGCTCGTTCTCGCTCCGGGTGCGGAGTCGAGCGCGCGGTTCGCGGCGGCGGT
>JAGVLZ010000313.1 GCA_020054055.1 Phycisphaerales bacterium | reverse complement strand
GGAAGTCCGAAGCGGGAGCGGACGCGCCGCCGGGACGGCGCGCGGACGGGGTCTTGGTTGCCATGGGGGATTTATCGGCCGTCAGACGGGAAGCGGCGGATTTTTCGGGGGCGAGTGAGGATGCGCTGGTCCCGCTCGGCATCATCACTCGAAATCAGGCCAATCACTGTGGCCGATCGAGTGAAAACGGGGGTCGGGCTTGAACTCAGGCAAGTCTTCTTCGGTCAAGACTTGAACTCGAAGGCTCACCTCGCGCAGGCGTCGCATACCGGACTCAAGAATCCGACGAATAGTCTTGTCCGTCGTCTGATCCAGCCGTGCCTGAACAGATTCCGCCCTTTGCAGTGCTGCCTGCCGAACATCCGCGATCGCGAGCACCTGCGAAGCACGTTCGACCGTCCGGGTCGCGAGGTCTCGCCCGAAATCAGGGCGATCGTCGTCGAGGTTTCGGATCAGATCGAGCAGCTGCTCGGGCGGGTGCTGCGATCGGATCATTTTGATCTGATCATCGATCCACACGCCGAACTTCTTGTCGAACGCAGTGAAAGAGACGCGGCGTTCGGCGAGGTCCGGGATGATCGCTTCGTCGCCGAGATGCACGAGTACGGAAGCAGCGCCGAAATGGAAGTTCGGCACGTCGTGCCCGGACTGGCGCACGAGCGCGCGGAGCGGCGGGAAGTCTTGTGGCCTGAGCAGGACAAGGCCCGGTTCCTGGAAGATCTCTGAAGTTCTGCTTCGGGTGATGAGTGAGATGAGGATCTGACCGCGCCGGGATTCCGAGAACGTCGATTCTCGCAGCGCGTATTGAGCGGCGAGAACGGTCATGTAACTGGCGTCGGGATCGTTGATCGCGGAATCGATGAGCGACGCCGCGCGCTCGTCGCTCCCGACCCATGATTGCCACTTGGGACGAGCGAGACGAACGAGTGCATACAGGCGGAGGTGAGACAGGCCGGAGCGATCGGCGATCTCCGCCTGGTGTTCATTGAGGCAATCAAGTATCTCGGTTGCGGTGCGCTGGTTTGAGGCGCGAATCAATGCAGATGAGAGCCCAATCTGGACGGACCGCGGATGGACCGCAGCTGAGAGGATTTCAAGAATGCGAGGGGTGTCTGTGCGAATTTCCGCGGCGTCGGAGCTCTGTATCGCTATTACAAGCGCCGCCACACTCGGCGACCCAGCCGAAGGCTTCGCGACACCGGCCTGCTCGATCTTCTCAAGTGCCTCCGCGACACTCGCCGTGGAGATTGATCCTGAACTGACCAAGAGCGACCATGCAACTGCGCAAGCAAGAGTATGTCGCGACACAAATATGTCTCCAAGCAATAATACGTTAGTTTGGTTGATTCCAGCCGCCCTGCCGCACGCTGGTGCTCACTTGATCGAATTCACTCGTGCCAACTTGCTCGACCGGCCAATAAGGCAGCACTCTCCGTCGCACGCAATCTTCGCAGAGCGCCATGATATTCTCACTTCCTTCAATCGTATGTTCCTCGCTATCGTAGCACCGTTGAACGGGCAGCGGACCAAAGCATAGGCCCTCAAACGGGCCAAGATAATGCCCAATTTCATGCACAAGTGTTGCCCAATCATCTCTGATCGCAGCGATCGGAATATCGAAGCCTTGGCCGCTCGATCCGCCCCCGTCATTGATGATTACGCATGGGGCCAGTGGCGGTATCAAGTTGATCGCGGAGCGTGGGTCGAGAGTCAGCCCCGCTGTGTATCCATTCGGACTGTTCTGAACCCAGCCAGTAAAGTAGATATTGAGTTGATTCTCGGTGTAATTGTCCGGCAGATACCAATCCGAGAACTGGCTCAAGTCCCGGCGGCGGCTCGGCCCTGCCCCGGTAACATTGCCATCAACAGCGGTGGCGATCGAGCCGTTCCAAGTAAACTGAAGAACCCCGAAAATCCACGCCGAGCGACGTAAATCACTCACGATCGATTGATCTGTGCTGCGATGAGCCTGCAGCCCGAATTGCCGAAGCCGCCGATCGCCTCCCCCGGCCCCAGCATCACCCAAACCTTCAGCGGCACGGTGCCGGGCACCGTTGTCCGCCCGCCCCAGGAGTTGCAACCTGTCAGCGTCATCACACAAAGCAGACCGAGCAGGAGCAACTTCGACGTGTGGGAGACAGGTCGGTTCATGGCAGCACGTTCGCGGGAGCGACGAACACCGGATCGTACGGGCGCACCCGCAAGAGGTCGAACTGCGGGTACGAGGCGTTGTTCAGGTTCAAGTCCGTAAAAACCAACGGCTTGGAGAGCGGGGTCGAGAAGACGATCGAGGTCGGATCGCCATCGTCCGCGAGGCGTGTCAGCACCACGTCGTCGAGACGGTCGAGGGTGAAAATGAATGGGATGCCATTGACGATGTCCACGGTGATCGACTGCGGCGCGAGCGCGAGTGAGTCCGCGTTTTCCTCCATCACATACACGAGGGCCATGTGGGCCCAATGGGCGATCTCGAGGCTCATCGCCTGCGGCGTGGTCGGTTCGGGCAAGATCGAAACCCAGAGGATCGGCAGGTTCTTATACGCCGGGAACGCTGGGCCGTGAGCCGGGATCGCTGGCCCTTGGAAACCATCCTCATCGACGATCGATGTCCAGCGCTCCCCTCCCTCGGTGAGTCTGAAGGTTGCCGTCTTGGTGATCGTCACGTCCGGCGCGCAGGGTCCCCAATCCGTCAGCACGGCCGTGATGTCCGCGAAGTCGACAACGCCGTTCCCGCTGATATCCGCGGGATGATTGGTCATCCCGAAGTTCGCCAGGACATAGTTCATGTCCGCGAAATCCACGACCCGATTCACGACGACATCCGAACGGCAGGTCGGCTGCGTGGTGATCTGGAACGTGCCGTCGAAGCCGCCCGGGGTGAAGAACAAGTATGCATCACCCAACTGGGGCGAGGTGCCGGTTCCGATGACGATGCGTGCTTCCCAATCACCGTTCAGCAGCACCTCTGCTTCGGAGAACTGGACCGAGGCCGGGTAGGACTTCGTAACAAACCCCTCGGAGGTGAACTCGCCGCTGAACTCGATGCGCGTCGAATCGTTGAACTTCCACGGCGGCTGCTGGTCCTGCACCGTGAAGTAGATGCGCGAGCCGACCCGCCCCTCGGCTGGAGTGATCGATAGATTCTGCGCCGACGCGAGCGTCGCGGCACAACCGATCAGCACGGGACCAACAACACTCAGTCGCACGGCACGGCCTCCGGGATCCTCGGTAGAGCCTATCCCCCCCCCCCAGGGGGGGAAGCAAGTCAAGTTTTCGGACTGTTCCCGGTGTGTTGGCGTCCCCCCTTCCACCGGCGTCCGAACACCCGAAGTTCACCCAACTTTTCCCCCCTTCGCATCCGCCGAACTGATTAGACCGAAATCTGTTGCAAATCTTGGAAGGCCGGGGATGGCCCGCGTGCGAACCGGAGTTACACTTCGGCCGGAAGGATCGCCGATAGTTTTCGGTCGAAGGGAGAGGAAAAATGGGAATTGTTTGGATTGTGGTTGGGTTGCGCGCCAGGGCGCTGTGGCCCGTGAGTTTGGTTGGTGTGGCGGCTGGGCTGGCGATGGCCGGTGCGCCATTGCTGCCGCCCACCGTGAACGACTTCAAGCAGCAGGGGACGCAGCCCGTCGGCTCGCCCTTCCCGCCGGAAACGCAGATCTCCGATCCGATCCCCAGCGCGCAGGACAACTGCTTTCTTTGTCACGCGGGCATCGATGATCCCGCGGAGACGGTGAAGCCCTTCCAGTGGCGCGGGTCGATGCACGCCCACGCGTACCGCGATCCGATCTTTCAGGCGGCGTTCGCGCTCGCCAATCTTGACACCAACAACACCGCCGGCGCCCTCTGCCTCCGGTGCCACACGCCGCGCGCGTGGCTCGAGGGGCGTGCGACGCCCCCTTCGGGGAATCCCGATGGGTCGATGCTCTTCGCTTCCGACCGCAACGAAGGCGTGAACTGCAACGTTTGCCACCGTCTGGTGGACCTCGACGCCGCGCCGCCCGGCCCGTCCGACGACATGCTCATCCGCGATGCGCTGGCGGTGAACAGCCTGATGCCGGTCGATTACGGGAACGCGCAGATGATCGTGGACCCGATGGACGTGCGGCGTGGGCCGCTGGACTTTGTCGCGAACATGGAGCCCGAGCCGCCGCACCTCTGGGCGCATTCACCCCACCACCGCACGAGCGACATCTGCGCGACGTGCCACGATGTGAGCAACCCCATCTTCACGCGCGCCGGCGGGACGCTGCCCGATCCGGGCGATTCATACGGGTTGAACGCGCGTGACGCCGAGCACCCGACGCACAGCAAGTTCGACCAGTTCCCCGAGCAGCGCACCTACACCGAATGGCTGAACAGTTCGTTCGCGACGACGCCCGGCGGTCTCTTCATCCCCGACGCCGACAACCCGCTCACGAACCGCTTCGGCGGCAACCGCTTCATGGTCAGCCAGTGCCAGGATTGCCACATGCCCACCACCACGGGGCAGGCGTGCTGGGAGATCTTCGAGCCGCCGGTGCGCCCGGACCTTCCGATGCACACCTTCGTCGGCGCGAATGTCTTCGCGCTCGACGCGATCATGCACCTGCACGGGCCGACCGGGACCGATGAACTCGACGCCGACACGATCACGCTGATGCAAAGGCAGCGCGTGCTGACCATCGAGATGCTCCAGAAGGCGACCGACGCGATCCTGGCCCAGAACGCGGGCGAACTCTCGGTGCGCATCACGAATCAAACCGGGCACAAGTTGCTGACCGGCATGCCGGAGGGCCGCCGGATCTGGATCAACGTGAAGTTCTTCAACACCACGGGGCTGATCGCCGAGCGCGGCGCCTACGACGCGATGGCCGCCGACCTGACCACAAGCGACACGAAGGTGTACGAGCAGACGCTCGGCCTCGACGCCGCGATGGCGGCTCAGGTCGGCCTGCCGGAGTACGAGTCGTTCCACCTGGCGTTCGTGAACAAGGTGTACAAAGACAATCGCATCCCGCCGCGCGGGTTCACCAACGCGGCGTACAACGCGGCCCAGGCGGGGCACGTCGGCTATTCCTACGCCGACGGCCAGTTCTGGGACAACACCTTTTACTGCATCCCCGCCGGCGCGACGCGCGCGGAGGTCACGCTCAACTACCAGACATCCTCGAAGGAATACATCGAGTTCCTCCGCGATGCGACCGCCCCCGATCAACGCGGCATCGACCTGTACAGCGCCTGGGCCGCGGTGGGCAAGAGCGCGCCGGTCGCGATGGATTACCAGATCATCGAACTGGCCTCCTACGCCGCGGGCGACGTGAACAGCGACGGCCAGACCACCTTCGCCGATATCACCACAGTCCTCGCCAACTGGGGCCAAGAGAACGGCGGGATGCTCTCGGGCGACGCCAACTGCGACGGCGTCGTCAGTTTCGCAGATATCACGCTGATCCTGGCGAACTGGGGAGATTCGGCCTGAGCCGGCGGCGAGGCGAACTTCCGGGCGGTGGACCTTGAATCGCGCGGTCAATCGGCCGATCATTCGATGCGTGATCGTCCGCTGCGCCCAACTCTCGATGCTTTGCCTGGCCTCGTCCGTCGCGATGGCCGGAGAAGGATGCTCTCCATCGTGGTCTGATGGGCGGACGGGAGGAGTGGGCGGCACCGTCCGTGCGCTGCTCGCCGTCGATCCGTCCGCGACGCTCGCACGCGGGCTGTACATCAGCGGCGCGTTCACCACCGTCGGCCCGATCTCGGCGTCGAACATCGCGAAATGGAGCGGCCACTCGTGGATGACGCTCGCCTCGGGCACGAACGGGGAGGTCCGCGCATTGACTCTTCACGATTCGGATGGCGAAGGCCCGGAGGCCGCACGCCTCAT
>JAGVLZ010000102.1 GCA_020054055.1 Phycisphaerales bacterium | reverse complement strand
TTTCCGCCGCCTCGGCGGGCTTGGTCCGGCGCTTCTTCACCCCTTCGTCGGCATCGGAAGCGGTGCGGGACGAGCGGCTGGTCGTCTTGGCCATGGAGTCAGATTCCTGGTTGTGATCGTGAGTTCATTGAGGGCAACTTGCCCGAGCGCCCCCGGCATGGTTCAGCCGAGAGATCGCCGTTTGTCGTGAGGCCGAACCGCCCGATCGACGTTGCCAATGAACGCCGAACCGCCCGACATTCGATCGGACGAACCCCATCAGGTTGGGAGGAGGCTGCAAGGCCGGTCGCCTGGACGACCGTGGCCGGGCCACTAGCCCTGACCGCCCGTCAGTATAGCCGCGATCCGGCCGCAGGGCGCGCTGAGGTCAATTCCTTCCTCCTCGTTCTGGATAACAAAGCGGCAGAGCGATTTCTTCCGCTCCAAAGGCCATTGGGCCGCCTGACGCCGGAGGTACTCCGCCTCGTCCCACCCGCGGGTGCGTTTGGTGCGGCCGATCCGCACTCCCTCGGAGGCTTCAACGAAGACGACCGCATCGCACTCCTTGTCCAGCCCGGCCTCGAAGAGCAGCGGCGCGTCGTAGACCACCCCCGGCGGGATGCGCCCCGACTTGGCGGTCGCCGACGCGATGGCCGCACGACGGCACTTGGCGACCAGCGGATGGATCAGCCCCTCGAGGCGCTTGCGCTGCGCTTCATCTGCAAAGACAATCTCTCCCACCGCGGTGCGGTTCACCTCGCCTTGCGGATCGAGCACGCCGCTCCCCCACCACTCCTCGAGCGTCGCTTTCACATCGGGCAGCATCAGCGCGGCCTTCGCTTCAGAATCCGAGTCGATGATGACCCAACCCAGTTTGGCGAACTCGCGCGCGACGGTTGACTTGCCGCTGCCGATGCCGCCGGCGATGCCGAGGACGACGGGGCCGCCGGCGTTGCCGCGTTCGCTGGGGTCTTGTGCTTCGTCAGGGATCACTGCGTTTGGCGTTCCGATCACTACTTCTGTGCGTCCTCGGCGATCGATGGAATCGGAGACATTATCAGCACGCCGCAGAATGCCCCAAGAATCGTCACATGACGAGTCGGTCGCCCATGGAGCTGACCCATCCGGGGGGGTGACATGCTCCGAATGGGTCATGCGATTCTCTCGATCTCAATGCTCGTTGCGCTGTGGCAAGAACTGTATGCGAACAGCCTGCAAACTCAACACACTTCAAGATTGATCGTTCCCGGGGCACTCGTCCTCAAGAGCGGGATGCGCTCGCGTCGATCTCCCCGGATGGGGATGTGAGAGAGGAAAGGAGCGTCCCGGATGACGCATCTCTCGATCAATCGTTGCGGCGCCTTCGCACTTGGGTTCATCCTCTCGCTGAGCGGGGCCGCCGCGCTGGCCAACTCCTGGAACAGGACGCCCGGCTACGAATGGGGCCGCAACAACTGCGGCCCGGCGACGGGCAACCGGCGCTCGTACGCCTCGTGCGTCTCGTGCTGCATGAGCGGAGCGCAGAACGAGTATTACCCCTCGGACGAGGCGGGCGGCTGTCACCACTTCTGCAAGCGCGTTCCGTGGCAAATCTGGATGGCTTCCTGAAACGGGCACACGATGCGCACGCTTTGCCGCCAGGGACGGTGGCCTTGGACGCTCGCGGGGATCGCCGCCGGGGGAATCGCTGCTGCAATGCTGCTGGCGATGAGCGCCGGCGCATCGACTCCCGAATGGAAACGACGGCTCGACGCGAACGTGCCACACTTTGTTCAACCGGCGGCGAGGATCGTCAGCCCATCCGCGTGTGCGGCCCAGTCTCGCATCCTGAACGACCTGCTCCGGCGGCCTTCGTGGGATGAACCCGAGGCGCGTGAACTGTGTGACGTGATCCGCGCGGGGTATCCGCGGCCGCTGTCTGAGAGACGATCGCTTTCCACGAACGACTTCGGTGCGGCGATGGTTCACGGCTCCGCATCGCTCGCCATGCTCGCGCGAATGGAAGTCGGCGCGCCGATCTCACCCGGGGCGAAGCGGATCATCGTGGAGACGCTGACCGACGAACTCTCGGCCGGGTTCGCCGAGCGGCGATGCAACGCCGCGATGGTGCTGATCGTGACGCGTGCGATCGAGGACCCGCTTGTTCGGGCGGAGGTCGAACGGCTGGCCGAGGACCCGGACCGCGACACGGCGGAGATCGTCGCGATGCAACTGGCGCACTACGACGATCAGCGATCGAGGGCGCTCACGCTTGCGCGGCGCGATGATGAGTAAACGGCCGCCGAGTTACTCCGGCGACCTCATCCGCCCGACCAGACGGCACATCCCTTCGAGGGAACCTTCTTCGGGGGTCTCGATCACCGCCGCCTCGCCTGTTCTCATCTCGCAATCGCTCCCACCGGTGAGCGTTTCGACGAGAACTTCGAGCGTGGGATTGTGGCCGACGAGCATGACGGGAACTGTTCCTTCCGCGAGACGCGTGACAAGCCCCCAGGTCGCTTCGATCCCGGCGCCCAATCGCAAGGCATCTTCGAATCGAAGGTCGATCGAAAGATGGCGCTGGATCCGTTCGGCGGTCGCCCGCGCACGCACCGCCGGGCTGGCGTACATGAGGCCCGGTCGATCGCCCATCGGCAGCCGGGCGAGGGTCT
>JAGVLZ010000284.1 GCA_020054055.1 Phycisphaerales bacterium | reverse complement strand
GTCGAAACGTGCAGCGCTTCGAGTTCCGCATGGAGTGACGCGAACGCGGCGCTCACGCGCTCGGTCGCCGCGAGGGGCGAGACGTGCTCCAAGTTGGAGATCGGCGCGGCGTCTTGCGTCGGCGGGCTGGGGGCGTCGGATTCGTTCATAGGCGGGACATCTCCCATTGTCCCTTGGCATTTCGTCACTCCCAAGTGCTTGCTCTATCTGGACTTACCGATCTGGATGAAACCGCTGCGATGGTTGCCCGGCGGATGCGAAAACGCCGGTTGTTCCGGCTATGATGCCCGGAACTTTCAACGCGAACTGAAAATCAACATGGCGAGCGTCATACCCCCTTCAACCCCCGTTCGAACCATGCGGAGCGCGTCGCCCCGCAGGGACGCCGGGTTGGATGGCCTCCGGGCAAAGATCGTGCGCGGCGAGCGCCTGTCGCTCACCGATGGCGAGCGTCTGTATTCAACGCCCGATATCTGGGGGCTCTGCGAGCTTGCTGACATGGCCCGCCGACGCCTGCACGGCGAGGCCGCGTACTACAACATCAACCGCCACTTCAACTACTCAAACGTCTGCGCGCTCTCGTGCAAGTTCTGCGAGTTTTACCGCAAGGCCGGCGACGAGGGCGCGTACACGCGCGACCTCGACCACGCGCGTGAGGAAGCACGCCAGGCGATCGCGAGCGGCGCGACCGAGATGCACATCGTCGGCGGACTGCACCCGACGCTGCCCTTTTCGTATTACACCGACCTGCTGAGCGCGCTGCGCGAGGCCGCGCCGATGCTTCATCTGAAGGCATTCACCGCCGTGGAGATTGTGCATCTGGCGCGCATCGCCAAGGTGTTCAAGCAGGACGATCGAAAGGCTGGCATCCGCTGGGTGCTCGAGCGATTGCAGGAAGCGGGGCTTGGATCGCTCCCGGGCGGCGGGGCGGAGGTCTTCGACGACCGCGTGCATGATGAGGCCTTCAAGGGGAAGATCCGCTCCGACGCCTGGCTCGATGTGCACCGCGTCGCCCACGAGCTGGGGCTGAACACCAACGCCACCATCCTTTACGGCCACATCGAGGACCGCGAAGACCGCCTCGTCCACATGGACATGCTCCGCAGAGCGCAGGACGAGGCGCTGCTCCGCCTCGGATACGAACCGGATGAAACCGGCGCGATCACGTTGACGCGAAGGGGCGTGCGCATGCCGTTGCCTCCCGTCGCAAGCCTCAAGCCGCAAGCCGCGAGCCCCACCGGGAACGCCGGCTACTTCCAGACCATCATCCCCCTCCCCTTCTTCCCCGACGGCAGCGAACTCGAGCACCTCCCCGGCCCCGGCGGCATCGAGAACCTCCGCACACTCGCGGTCTCGCGCCTGATGCTCGACAACTTCCCGCACGTCAAGGCCTTCTGGATTATGCAGACGCTGAGCATGGCCCAGTTGATGCTGCAATCCGGCGCCGACGACATCGACGGCACAGTTGTGTGGTACGACATCACCAAGGTCGGCGGCTCATCGACGCATCAGGAAACGACCGTGTGGGATTTGCAGAGGGCGATTCGGGAAGCGGGGTTCGAGCCGGTGGAGCGGGACACGCTGTATCGGAGGGTGGTGCGGGAGGGGAAAGCGTGGCGGGTGGAAGAGTGAGCGGAGGCCGTTCTGATAGTTGCTGTTCCAGATACCATCTCGCCTTTGAGGAGGCTTTGGTTGGGTTACCCATCCGTCGATCAACTGCAGAACATGCTCGCCGCCGAAGTGTTCGGTTACGCCACGGACAAGAAAAAGGCATCGGGCCGTGCGCTCGGCACGCTGGTTGAAATAGTGACGTTCTACACCGCGTGCGCCTGGGGCTTTCGGGATTGGATCGCCATCGAACGATCCGTGCCCGAGTTCGCGCACCCAGTCATCTCGCATAACGTAGAGTTTTCGTTTCATCCCATTATCGGCGCGCGGGCGATCAAGATAAAGCCCTTGGTCTTGCCATTGACGTCCGCCAAGATTCTCAAAGTTGATCAGAGTCGCTTTGAAGACCACACGGCGAAATCGCGGCAGTTGCTGACCACGCATCTCGTCATGACGAACGCAGCCATCATCGCCCATGGAAAGGGACGTTTTACCACAGCGCACGTTGAACAGCTCGACAAAGCCTCTTGCACCATCGCGATCTCTGATCTCCTTGACGCTCCGTTCGCGATCTTTGAGTGCAAGAGAGTGGGAGTCGAAGAGGGAATGCGCAAGGGTCCGCAGACGATCGAGAAAGCCAAGCAGGGAGCCTACGTCGCTCGATCAGTCTCGTCACTTCAGCGCGTTCGACTTGCTGATGGAAAACTTCGGGGCGTCCTTGCGGTAGGGAACGGTTCGTACCGGATAGGGGAGTACGGGGCACTCCTCAAGGAAATGATCGCGAGCAACGACGCCGATTGGCTGCGGCACTTTGTCTTGACGGTGGGCGTGGTCAGCAATCACGGCAACTGGTTCACCGCTACAAACCAGAACAAGGAACTCCGCGTCCTCTCGAACTCGTACGACTGGCTGCTGTTCCTCACGGATGCCGGTCTATGCCAGTTCATCGAGAAACTTCTCGTCAAGCCGGTGCGAGCCTTGGAGCCGGCTCGCGACGCGTTTCTTTCCAGTTACTGTGGCGAGTCCAAGGGGAACAGTTTTACCAAGGTCAGGATTCACGCAGAGGCGGACGCCGCGCTCAAACGGTATTTTCAGGAGCACGAGGAAGAGGTCGAGAGTTGGTTCAACGTGATCGCGCCCGCCGGGGGCAAAGTGGACCATCTTCAAGCAAGCCTCAAAGAACTCAGCGCCAAGGATTGGGCAAGGATCAGAGCAACATGACCGCTGGACGAACCGTCACATCCATCAGCCAGTCCTGGTGTACCCCTCCCAAGTACGTCAAGGCGGTTCGAGAGGTTTTCGCGGGTGTCATTGCGCTGGACCCTTGCTCGAACGACCATTCCATTGTCAAGGCTCTGAAGGAGTACCGCCATCCGCGCCATGATGGTCTCAAGGAAAGTTGGGACGCTCCCACAATCTATGTAAATCCGCCTTATGGGGCTGATCGGCAACGGGGCACGACCATTCGGGATTGGCTTCGTCGCTGTGCCTTGGCGCGTGAACAATATCACGCCGAGGTTCTTGCCCTCGTCCCCGTCGCCACGAATACCAAACATTGGAAGGATTATGTGTGGGGCGTCGCGGATGCGGCCGCATTTCTCTACGACACACGGCTGCGTTTTCTTGTGGACGGCAAAGACGAGGGTAAAGGCGCGCCGATGTCTTGCGCGATGGTCTATTGGGGGGATAAAGTAGATCATTTCAAGCAGGTGTTTATGCCTTTCGGAGCGGTCGTCGAGCTTCGGTCCCTGCATGGACAGCCTGTTGGCTTGACCGCTAGCGCGGCTCGATCCTTCCTGTTCACCGATTTTGCCAACAAGGGCCAAGCCAGGCCGGCACGCCATGCGAGGAGCTAACCAGCAACGCCCGGCCCTGAACGGGTCCGAGCCACTCCTCGGCACCCTGGGGTCGCTCCCCCCCCTCTCCCTCCTCCACCTCGCCCGCTCCCTCTCCACCTCGCTCCACCACGGCCGCCACCGCTCGCTCGCCCGCGGCGGCTCCGCGGAGTTCTACGACTTCCGCTCATACTCACCCGGCGATCCGGTGCGCCTTGTTGACTGGCGGCTCTTCGGCCGCTCTGACCGCCTCTACCTCCGGCGTTACCGGCAGGAGAGCCAGATCAGCCTTGTCCTCGTCGTCGACGCGTCGGAGTCGATGCGCTTCGCGGGGCTGGACATGCACGGGGGCGCTGCGCGGGGAGCCACCAAACTCCGGCGCGCGTGCGAACTCGCCGCGGCACTCGCGTACCTTGCGGTCAAGGAGGGCGATCGCGTCGGACTCGTCATCGCGGGGAACGAGCAGACTCCGATCGAGGCACGCGGCGGTTGGCCCGCCATGCACCAGGTCACCCGCGCGCTCGAACTACTCCTGAAACCACTTCCTTTAGCCGAGCGCCGTCCACAGTTTCAGCGCCGCGATCCCAGCCCCGCCCCCGGCAACACCCTCGCCGACGGCCTCCTCGCCGCCGAGTCG
>JAGVLZ010000042.1 GCA_020054055.1 Phycisphaerales bacterium | reverse complement strand
GGCGCGGGCGAGTGAGACGGCGTACTCGACGACGTGCTCGCTGACGGGCACCTGGCCGATGAGTCGGCGGAGGCGCGCGAGTTCCCCGCCATCGAAGAGGGGTTGAACATCCGCGGCGCGCTCGGCGATGCCGTCACCCGACGCGACGATGCGACGCTCTTCGATCGCTTTCGGATAGGTCATGCGCAGGCCGAGCATGAAACGGTCGAGTTGCGCTTCGGGCAGCGGATAGGTGCCTTCCTGTTCGATCGGGTTCTGCGTCGCGACGACGATGAAGGGGGACTGCAGCGCCATCGAGCGCCCCGCGATCGAGACCTGCCGCTCGGCCATCGCTTCGAGCAGCGCGGCCTGGGTCTTCGGCGGCGTGCGGTTGATCTCGTCGGCCAGGACGATGTTCGCGAAGATCGGCCCGGGGGAGAAGCGCATCGTCCGCTCGCCCGTCGCGGCGTCCGTCTGGAGCAGTTCCGCGCCGAGGATGTCGCTGGGCATCATGTCCGGCGTGAACTGGATGCGCCTAAAGTCGAGGCGCAGCGCCGAGGCAAGGGTGCGGACGAGCAGTGTTTTCGCAAGCCCCGGCACGCCGACGAGGAGCGTGTGCCCCTCGCAGAAGACCGCCACCAGCAGTTGCTCGATGATGTCGTGCTGGCCGACGATGACGGTGCGGAGCGCCTCGGTGAGTTGCGCGTAGCGCTGGGGGAGGGCGTCGAGTTGCCGAAGGGAGTCGGCGTGGTCGGGCATGGGGGGATGGTAGCGGTGGCGAAGAATTGCGAATGCGGGATCATTTGTCCGGGAAGCCATCGAGGAGCCAACTTTGCAGAGTGGGGAAACACAACGTGAGTGAGTCGTGAGCAAAGTCGACGAGTTGACCGGGGTAACCATGCCAGTAGTTGGGAAGCACTGGTTCGAGTCGGTTCATAAACGCAAAGCCAAGCCAGCAGAAGCAATACAGCACGGGATACGCAAGCGGCTTGACGACAAGAGAGAGAAAGGCGAGCAAGATTCCCAACCCGGCGATCCACCACCACAAACAGACCATCCAAAGAACGGTCAGTACTGCGACTATCGGAAAACGCAACGCGATTCCGACCAGTCGTCGTAGTTCTTTGCCCTGGTTGTTCATGAGTCGCTACACGATTCTGAACTCACCCGCGCCGACGAACGCCCGGCCGCAGTTTACCCTGACGAATCTGATGTAACTCCCGAGACGGGCTCCAACTCCCGCGCTTTCTCGGGAATCGTATCGCTTCAGCCGTGTGCAACGTCTTTTCGCCCCTCGGGCGCGCGTTCGTTGCGAGCGGCGCGGCGAGGCCTTGCGAGCAAGCCGCTCGAAGCCTGTTGAAATCCTCTTCCTTTCTGATTGCCTCCCCGCCCCTTGGGCGGACGCGCTCCCCCGGCGACCGCCCAAGGGGCGGACAAACCAAAGAGTGTGGGAAGTGAGCGTCGCCGAGGGGCTTGCTCGCAGAGCCTCACGGCGCCCCTCGCAAAGCGCGTGCGCCCTCCGGGCGAAAGGCAGACGCGCCCCCCGAGAGATGCCGACGCCGGTCGTTGCAGGGGGCTGAAGAGTTACCGGGAATCGATCCATCCGAAAGAAAACCAATAATAACGCCCAGCTTTGGGGGCTGGGCGTCTTCCGGGGGGCT
The DNA here is from genome assembly GCA_020054055.1 of Phycisphaerales bacterium. Lineage (GTDB taxonomy): Bacteria > Planctomycetota > Phycisphaerae > Phycisphaerales > UBA1924 > JAEUIV01. The sequence goes on along the minus strand of JAGVLZ010000042.1, from coordinate 1,126 downwards.
AACCCCGGCGTAGTTTCATCGTGTGTATTCTACGCCTGAAGCGATGTCATGGCAAGAGTTATCTTTGGCGGGCTGCGCCGCACCCTCCAAATTACGCTACCGGATTCGGTCGGACCCCGTCCTGACGGGCCATCGTGATCGCCGCAGTGCGCCAGCGCGCTCGTGCATGCGAGCGGTACACTCGATGACCCGGAGACACCGCATGATCACCCGGATCGCGGCCATTGCGTCGCTTTTTCTCTCGGCCTCGGCGTTCGCGCAGAGCGGCGCTCCCGCGACGATGAAGGCCGTGCGGTACCACCAGTTCGGCGGCGCGGATCAACTGGTGTACGAGGATGCGCCGATCCCCACGCCTGGCGAAGGCGAGATGCTCATCCGCGTCCACGCCGCGGGGGTGAACCCCGTGGACGCGAAGATCCGGTCGGGGATGTTCGGCAAAGAGGGAACGCTCCCCGCGATCCCGGGCTACGACGTTTCCGGGATCGTCGAGAGCGCGGGCCCGGGCGTGACGAAGTTTAAGAAGGGGGACGAGGTCTTCGCGTACATGAGCCTGCAGCGCGGGGGCGGCTATGCGCAGTTTGCGATTGTGAAGGAGATCGAGGCCGCGAAGAAACCGGCCGGTCTCTCGCACGACCAGGCGGCGGCGGTCCCGCTCGCCTCGCTGACGGCGTGGCAGGCGCTCGCCGACGCGGCGAAACTCGAGAAGGGTCAGGCGGTCCTGATCCACGGCGGGTCCGGCGGCGTCGGAAGTTTCGCGGTGCAGATCGCGAGAGCCCGCGGCGCAAAGGTCTTCGCCACGGCCTCGGCCCGCAACCAGCAGACGCTGAAGGAACTCGGCGCGGGCGTCGCCATCGACTACGCGAGCCAGAAGTTCGAGGAGATCGCGAAGGAGATGGATGTGGTGCTCGACACCGTTGGGGGCGAGACGCAGGCGCGATCGTTCGTCGTGCTGAAGAAGGGTGGCGTGCTGGTATCGATCGTCGGGATGCCGGACCAGAAGAAGGCCGAGGCCGCGGGGGTTCGCGCGACGGGCGTCCTGGTGAAGCCCGACGCGGCCGAACTGGCGACGATCGCCGCGATGATTGACGAGGGGACGATCAAGCCGCAGGTCTCGATGACCCTGCCG
>JAGVLZ010000186.1 GCA_020054055.1 Phycisphaerales bacterium | reverse complement strand
TCGGTCGGCATCCCCGTGGTCATCCGATCGGTCGAACATTCCGTGTCGGCCAGCGGGAGCGCATCGCAGAAGATCCGCGCCGTGGCGGTGTCGAGCGACGGCGCCGCGGACCCCGTCACCGAGTCAGCAGTCGAAGGGGAGGTCTGACATGGCGAGCACATTCGGCGGCGTGGCGTACTTCAACTCCGGCCCGCATCGCTTCATCGTCAGGCGACTCGGACGCCTGGTTCAAGGACCATTCGCCACGGAACTCGACCTGCCCTACTCGACCGATCGCGGCCCGGCGGAAGTCTCGATCGTGCAGACGGGCCGCCTGACCGCCTCGACCAACGCCGCGCTCTGGACACTGATCGACGCCATCCAGACCAAGGCGGAGAGCACGCAGACCGGAACGCTCATCGACCATTACAATCGGCAGTGGACCAACATGCGCCTGATCCGCTTCCAGGCGGACGACCGGATCGACCGCGGGCGCGTGTTCAGCGTGCGCTACCGGGCGGAATATCTGCGCTTCGGGACGTGATCTGAACCCTCCTCCCCCGCTCCCAGCGGGGGAGGTGGCCGAGTCCGCGAGGCCGGAGGGGGCGAGGGGTGCATAGCCTGTTCCCCACTAGGATGTCCACGATGAGACGGCCAGGCATGGCGGCAATCATGCTGATGATGTGCGCGGGAGCAATCCTCCCCGCCTGCTCTTCCGCGCCGCGCCGCGCGCGCCACATCGACACGCCACCGGGGGGCGGGTCATGCGCCTTCGCGCCGGTCGCGATCCTGGTGCATCCGCTGAGTCGTTTGGTCATCCAGCCCGGGAAAGAGCCGCGGATCGATGCCCACATCGAGATGCGCGACGCCGCAGGCGATGAGGTGAAGGGGGCGGGCAAACTGGTGCTCGAACTCCACCGCGGCTCGGGGGCATTCACGGGGGCGGGAATGCGCCAACCGGCGCTCCGCTGGGAGACCGACCTCGCGGACGCGCAAGAGAACAGCCGCGCCTTCGACCGCGTGACGCGCACCTACCGATTCGAGTTGACGGGGATCGCGGAGACGATCGGAACCGAAGGGGGCCTCCGCCTGCGCGCGGTGCTGACAACGGGGGACGGGCGGGAACTGGCGGATGAGATGGGGTTGGATAGGTAAGGCGAGTTTCCTGACAACTGGAAGAAGGCAGAAAACCGGAGTGGTACCTGTTTCGGCCCATGAAATGGGCCACCGATGGTTGCCAGATGCGCCAGCATCTGGATTGGATAGTTACGCTTCCCTCTCAGCAGCCCATGAAATGGGCGACCGATGGAGAATGCCATGCCCTCATCATGGACCCAGAACTACTACCACCTCGTCTTCAGCACGAAGGGCCGCGAACCTCTCATCTCCTCAACCATCCACGAACGGCTCTACGCGTTCATGGGCGGCATCGCGAAAGTCCTCGGCGGCCAACTCATCGCCGGCAATGGGATGCCGGATCATGCCCACTTGCTCGTTCGCTATCCGCCGGACCTGGCGAACTCGGTTCTCGCTCGCGAAGTCAAGGCTCGCTCATCACGCTGGGTCCATGAGACATTCCCGAACCTCGCCGGCTTCGGATGGCAACGCGGCTACGGCGGATTCACCGTCAGTCGCTCCGCGGTGGAGGAAGTTGAGGCGTATATCCGGAAGCAACCCGAGCATCACAAGACGATGACGTTTCAAGAGGAGTTTTTATTGCTGCTGCGTAAGCATGGCGTCGAGTTTGAGCAAGCGTATGTGTTCGAGTGATCCCCATCGCTCGCCCATTTCATGGGCTTCGGAGAGGGAAGCCTAATCACCCCATCCAGACGCTCGCGCGTCTGGCAACCATCGCGTGCCCGTTCCACGGGCGTTTGAGCCGGGAATGCCGTCCAAATTCTGCCGATTTCTCTTGCCTCCTCGCATTTGTCTTGTAGATTAGGAACGCTGCCCACTCGTGGGCCGACGCGTGGGAACCGGGCCGACACCGAGCAACAGCGAATCTGAAGAAGGAGAGACAACAATGAAGTTGCGCGCGAGCCGACTTGTGAATGCCCCTGGATTCCGGATGGCTCCTTCCGCCTTGGCAAGCGCTTTTCTGTCTCTCTTGTCAGGTGTCGCCCAAGCCGGGCCGCCGAACTGCCCGAACGCGGGGATGGTCGTGGGCGAGGCCAAGATTTCCGACACCTCCGGCGGCTTCAACGGTGTGCTGGAAAACGAAGACTGGTTTGGCGAGAGCGTTGCCAATCTGGGCGACCTGGACGGCGACGGCGTCCCCGACCTCGCCGTCGGGGCGACACTCGATGACGACGGCGGGACGGATCGCGGCGCGGTCTGGATTCTCTTCATGAACGTGGACGGCACGGTGCGGACGGAACAGAAGGTCTCCGACACGATCGGCGGATTCGACGGTGTGTTGGACGACGACGACCGATTCGGCGTTAGCGTCGGTAGTCTTGGCGACCTCGACGGAGACGGCGTCCCCGACCTCGCCGTCGGGGCCGGTCGGGACGACGATGGGGGGACGAATCGCGGCGCGGTCTGGATTCTCTTCATGAACTCGAATGGCACCGTGCGAGCCGAGCAGAAGATATCCGACACAGCGGGCGGCTTCGACGGCGTGCTGGACAACGGCGATATCTTCGGCATTAACGTCGCCGGCCTGGGCGACCTCGACGGCGATGGCATCACCGACATCGCTGTCGGGGCTTTTCTCGACGACGACGGAGGGACGGATCGCGGCGCGGTCTGGGTTCTCTTCATGAACGCAGACGGAACGGTGAGGGCGCACCAGAAAACCTCTGACACCGCTGGCGGCTTCAATGGAGTATTAGACAACAGCGACCTCTTCGGCCGCAGCGTCGCTGGCATGGGCGACCTTGACGGGGACGGAGTGCCCGATGTCGCCGTCGGGGCATATCTCGACGACGACGGCGGGGCTGACCGCGGCGCGGTCTGGATCTTGTTCCTAAACTCCGACGGTACGGTGAGAGCCGAGCAGAAGATCTCCGACACTGCCGGCGGATTCAACGGTGTGCTGGACAACAGCGATGAGTTCGGCATCTATACGGCTGGCCGGAGTGACCTCGATGGCGACGGCCTCCCAGATCTCATTGTCGGGGCGTTCCTTGACGACGATGGAGGCGCCGAGCGAGGCGCGGTCTGGGTTCTCTTCATGAACGCCGACGGCACGGCAAGAGCCGAGCAGAAGATCTCCGACACCGCCGGCGGATTCAACGGCGTATTGGACAACGACGACCGATTCGGCACCAGTGTGGCCAATTTGGGCGATCTCAACGGCGATTGCATTCCCGACTTCGCAGTCGGGGCGAATTTCGACGATGACGGCGGATCGGGCCGCGGCGCGGTCTGGATTCTCTCGCTCGGCGGGTGCCTTGCGCCGGCGATTTGCTGCCCCGGCAACGCCGACGGCATGGGCGGCGTCAACTTCGCGGACGTCACCAGCGTGCTCGCCAACTTCGGCGCGACCACCACCGCGTGCATGCAAGACGCTGGCGACGCAGACTGCAACGGCATGGTGAACTTTAGCGACGTGACATCGGTGCTGGCCAACTTCAACGCGGCGTGTCCGTAGTCCGTTGTCGGCCCATGAAATGGGCCGCTGATGGTTGCCAGACGCGCGAGCGTCTGGATCAGGCGATTGCCATTCCAAAGCCCATGAAATGGGCGGCCGATGGAGAATGCCATGCCCGCCAATTTCATGGGCTTCAGAGAAGTAAGCCTATCGACGCTATCCAGATGCTCCGCATCTGGCAACCATCGCGTGCCCGTTCCACGGGCGTTCGGATGGGCGTGCCGACATTCCCATACTCTCTCGGTGAATGCTCCAGCGCCTCCGCCCCAACCTCCCGGTGATGTCGCAGCGGAACTTTCGCCACGAGATCGTCAGCGTCGCCCTGATGGCCGCCGGCCTCGCCTGCGTGGATGTCAACGTCTTGGGGGTGCTGGCCGACAAGGCCTTTCACGCCGGGCCGTGGGTCATCACGATCATCGCCGCGTCGGACGCCTTCGCGAATGTGACGAGTTTCCTGTGGGCGCGATGGCTCCACGGCACAGACCGCGTCCGCTCCGCCAACTTCCTCCAGTTCTGCGTCATCGCCTGCGTCCTCGCGCTCGCCGCATCCCCCTTCAGCGACACGGGCATCGGCATGCTCGTGGCGCTCACGATCCTCGGGCGTATCTTCATCACCGGCATCATCAACGCACGCACCGACATCTGGCGCGCCAACTACCCGCGCGATTCGCGCGGCCTCGCGACCGGCCGCCTCACCGTCGCCGCCACGTTCGTCATCGCGCTGACGGGGCTCTCCGTCGCCCTCTCGATGGACATTAAGCCGGAACATCTCCGCGTGGTCGGCCTCGAATGGCTGCACGGCCACGCCTTCCGCGCCATCTACCTCCTCGCGGCAATCGTCGCGCTGATGGGGGCGCGGGTCTTCTCGCGAGTGCGCTGGCGCGGACGATCGGCCCAGATGAAAGCGGAACGCGAACGCACCGCCGACGGCGCAGCCGGAGCCTCCCCCCGCGCCATGTGGAAGATCCTCAAGCGCGACCGCGAGTACCGCCGCTTCATGTCCGCCCAGTTCATGCTCGGCGCGCCGAACTTGGCCGCGGTGCCCATCTTCATCCTCGCGCTCAAGGACCACTTCGAGCTCCAGTGGACGCAGTCGATGCTCCTGACTCGCGTCATCCCGATTCTCATCCCGGTGCTCGTCGTGCCCATGTGGGGGCGCCTGCTGGACCGGATGCACATCGTCCGCTTCCGCTCCTACCACTCGTGGGTCTTCGTGCTGGCGAACGCGCTGATCGCGATCTCGTTCCTGACCGAAAGCCTCGTGGTTCTTTATGCGTCGCGTGTTGTGCTGGGCGTTGCCTTCGGCGGCGGTCTTCTCGCGTGGGAACTGGGGCACCACGATTTCGCGCGGCGCGAGGAGGCCGCCAGTTACATGGCGATCCACGTCACCCTCACCGGAGTCCGCGGCATCTTCGCCCCCTTCGTCGGCACATGGATGTATGCGAGCCTCGACCCGCGATGGTTCGGCTTGAGCGCCGACGGGCCGGGGCTGGGCCCGTGGACCTTCTTCGTGCTCGCGGCCCTCAGCGTCTGGGGGGCGTGGATGTTCGTCTCGCTGTACCGCGACACGCGGCACCGGACGCGCGCCAGGCCCGCGCGCGACTGAATGAAACAACGCGGCGGCAGCGCCGCCTTGCGAATGTTGCACGGCGATCCGTGAGGGATTACTTCACGGTGTACTTGCCGCGCCCGACGCGCTTGAAGCGCGAGTCCTTGATGAGCGTCTGGTTGACGATCGTGCGGAAGTTCGGGCTGGTGGTGCGGTAGCCGGCCTTCTGCACCTGCATCGCGACTCCCGTGACATTCATCACCGTGTTTTTAAGCACGGCGACGAGCGAGTCCGCGAGGTTCGCGTCGTTCACGGGGCGGGTGCGGCCCTTGCCGCCGCGGATGCTCCCGCCGTGCCGCGCGATCTCCGCGTCGAGGTCGGCGAGTTTCGCCAGCACCTTCATCCGGCGCTTCTGGAGCGACTGCACCACGCGGCCGGACTGCTTCTCGCGCTTGCGGATCTCACGTTGAAGTTGTGCGATGCTGAGTGTCCCGAGGTTGCTGCGTTTCGCCATTGAATCCTGACCCTTCCATAGAAGCAATGTTCGAGTTTCCGAGCGTCAAAGCCCCGGCAGAACCCCATGCCGGAGCACCAAAGAACTCCCGGAACACGATCTTCACCCGTAGGAAGTCAATCACGATAGTGGGTGGCTTTGCAAAACGCAAACTCAGATATGAGTCATCGGAATGGTCTGGGGTCGATCGAGCAAACGAGCGGCAGAAAACGACCTATGACCGACCCCTCGGCATCGGCGAACTTTCCCCTATCTGGGTGGAAACGGCAAGTTGAGTTAGAGCAGGAGGAAGAGCCAAACACACGCCGCGTTGAACAGCGTGACGAGAGCGAGCCAGCCGATGAGGTCGCGCAACTCAATAGGCAACACCGACATCGGCCATGCGAGAAGCCCAGCCGCGGAAATGATAACGGGAGTCACGCCGGTTCCGCTGTTCGTCGTGACGGTTGCCGGGACGGCCTGGGCCTCAATCGCCTCCGGCTCCAGCGGCTCGGGAGGAGCGCTCACCACCGCCGGCACCACGACTGACTCTTCCGATGTTCCGGCCGGTGGGAACTCCGGCTCGGACTCAAGGGTTTCCACGATCGGCTCCGCCGGTGCCGAAGTCTCGGCGGCGGCGCGGGCTTCCGCCTCCGCCATGCGATGATCGGCGCTCTGGGCCAGTGCATCATCGATGCGTGACACCGCGCCCGGACCCGCTGTGACCTTCAGCGCCGGCTCCGATTCGACCTCGCCCAAGGATCGCTGCGCTTCCTCGATCACCCGGTCGATGGACGCTTCGAGTTCGGGCGAGGCCGCCGGCACCACGCTCTCGGCGCTCTCCGTGTCGGCGATTATCCCGTCAACCTCCTGCTTCGCCTCGCCGATTTCGTCGAGCAGCGCGTCGATTCGCCCATCAAGCGCGGTCTCAGCCTCACCCGCGGATGGCGGTGGGTCCTGGGTCGGGGCTTTGGCGGCGGCGTGAGACATGCGGGGTTGCGGACGAAAGGCTCCACGGGCATGATCGACGCTGGGACGCCCGGACTCAAGCCGCGTGCGGCGTCACCCCGCTTATCGGGCGTGCGGCGCGGCTTTCAGGGAGCGGGACAGCGTTGCACACACTCTTTCTATCCGATCTTCCCCCACACGACGAACGGCTCTCAATTGAGGGCGATGAAGCGAGCCACGCGCTCCGTTCCAAGCGGCTCGGGCCGGGCGAGGTGGTGCGAGTGATCGACGGCAAGGGAGCGGTGTTGATCGCGGAGGTGCTGGAAGCGCGGCGTTCGCTCGTGCTTCGCGTGACGGAGCGCCGGTT
>JAGVLZ010000211.1 GCA_020054055.1 Phycisphaerales bacterium | reverse complement strand
GGCGGCGGCGGCCAGGACCTTGCCGCGGTTGCGCTCGACGAACTTCGCGGCCCGGTAGGAAATACTGGGTGGGCGGGCGATGACCGGCTCGCCCGTGAGGTGGCGGTTGATGTCCTCGCTGAACTGTTCGGCGGACTGGTACCGGCGCGTCGGGGTTTTTTCGAGGGCTTTCAGGACGATGTCGTCGATATCGCCGCGGAGGCGCCTGCGCAGGCGGTCGAGGCCGCCCTCGCGCGTCTCGGCGATCGTGGTCGGATCGACGCGGCGGGTCTTACCCTCTCCCACCGGCTCATCGTCGGCGCGGCTGATGACGGTGCTTGGCTTCTCCGGGGGCTCCTCGCAGACGATGCGGACGATCTCCTGCTGGAGGCGCGTCTTGAACTTGTAGGGGCGGCGGCCCGTGAGGAGTTCGTAGAGCATGACGCCCAGCGAATAGATGTCGCTGGCGGTGGTGATCGGCTCGCCCTTGACCTGCTCGGGGCTTGCATATTCGGGCGTCATCAGCCGCACCGATGGCCCCGTGACCGCGACCGCCTGGAAGAGCGTGGGGTTCAGGAGTTTGGCGATGCCGAAGTCGAGGAGTTTCGGGTCGCCCTGCGGGTTGATGAGGACGTTGCCGGGTTTGAGGTCGCGGTGGACGATGAGGTTCTGGTGGGCGTAATGGACGGCGGAGCAGACTTTTCTGAAGAGCGAGAGGCGGTCGCGCGTCGAGAGTTTGTTGGTGTCGCAATACTTGTCGATCGGCTGGCCGTCGACGAACTCGAGGGCGAAGAACGGGCGGCCGTCGTCGGTGGTTCCGCCGTCGATGAGGCGCGCGATGTTGGGGTGGTTCAGGCCCGAGAGGAGTTGGCGCTCCATCTCGAAACGGTGGAGGATGTCCTCCGAATCCATCCCCTTCTTGATGACCTTGAGAGCGACGGTCTGCGAGAAGGTCGAATCGCCGCGTTGGGCGAGGTAGACGAGCCCCATGCCGCCGGAGCCGATGAGGCGGATGATCTTGTATTCGCCGATTCGCTCCGGCACCTTTTCCGAGGCGAGGAGGCGCGAGATGGCCTCGGCCGACGAGGTCGAGCGCGACGTGACGGCTGCGGTCTCCGCGTCGTGAGAGGACGGCCTGTCGGTGGTCAAAGCGGGCCTCCTGCGGGGCGGTGGGGCGTTCGGGGCTTGTCAATGGGTACATTACGGTTCCATTCGGGACAAGCCAACAAATCACCGAAACAAGGCCGAACCCGACTTCCGGGCGAACGAAGCCGTGCCAAAATCTGCGCGATTCCTTGATGTTTGGCTTGCGTTGGCCCCGCGCCGGGTTATGTTAGAGGCGCAGGAGGAAGAAGTTACCCGACTCGGCACAGGGGTTTGGGTCAGAAAGATGATGCTGAAAACTGGGGTACTCGGCTGTGTTGCCGCATTGCTTGCTGTCGCCGCGCCCGTCCGGGCTGGGTACATGATGAGCGTGACGAGCGGCGGGGCGTCGTCGGCGTCGGTCCTTCCCGGCGATTCGATCACGCTTCAGATCGCGATGACCGCTGACGCGAGCGAGACGCACAACTCGGCGATCTTCCGGGTGATGTTCTCGAATCCCGGGCTGCGGTACATGGGGTACCTGTGGGAGGCACCCTACCTCAACGGGACATTCGATGACGACAGCAAGCCGCTGGGCGGGTCGCTGCCGGTCGTGCTCGACGACCTGACGCTGTCGGGGGTGGGGTACCCGGCCGATGTCGTGGATGTGGAGATGTCGAACGTTCTGCCGATCGGGCCCAACTTTGGGTCGGGGATCGTGGCGTCGATGACGTTCGAGGTTCCATTCGACTACACGGGCGAAGGTGAGATCCAGATCGCGCTCGCGCCGGACCAGATCGCGCTGAATGGTCAGGACGTTGAGACGAGGACCGGGGGGGTGTTCACGCTTGTGATTCCGTCGCCCGGGGTTTCCGCGGTTGCGTTGCTCGTCGGGGCGTTCGGCGTGTCGGGCCGGGGGCGTCGTTCGTCCATGCCCGAAGTGGGTCTCCGAGGGCGCAGAGGAGTTCGGCCATGAGGAGATTCTTGAAAACGTTTAGAGGCATGTCTTCGGTGTTCGCGATATTGTTTGCGGCGGCGGCGGTGCGGGCTCACTGAGCCGCGGGATGGATCGAAACCGAGTAGACGATTGCACGAGAACCCCGCGGAGGGGTCCGCAGTGGGAGATGGATCATGTCGAAGTTGTCGATGATGGGCGGGCGTGTCCGCGCGGGAGTCATGCTGGTTTCGATGGCGGCGCTTGTTGGAAGCGCTGATGCGTCCGAGTTGCTCGTGCTGTCGGGGGGCAACCCGGGGTGGGACTCGGCGCTGGAGACGGCGCTCGAGGCGCGGGGGCACACCGTCACCATCGGCCCGTCCTATCACTCATTCAACGGCACCATCGACCTCGCCCCCTACGACGTGGTGTATCTCCAGGCGAACGCCAACTGGAACGGCGACATGCCGGGCGCTGGGCAGACTCAACTGCGCGACTGGATCGCGGCGGGCGGAGGATTGATCACGAGCGAATGGGTCATCTGGAAGACCGCGGGGGGAACGCTGGCGACGCTCGCGGCGGCGATCCCGGTGGTGGCCAGCGGCTCGTGGGGGGCCGATTCCGCGATTACTTATACGGTCGAGAACCCCGATTCGATCCTGAATGACGGGCTGCCCGCGTCGTTCGCATTCACGGGGACCAACAGCGCCGGAGTCGAAACGAACCTGGCGCCGAAGACCGGCGCGACCTCGTACTACGACAGCAGCACGAGGCTGAGCGGCGTTGTCGGCTGGGACTACGGGCAGGGGCGCGCGATCTGTTTCTCGACCGTGTTCGGGATCAACGAGATCAGCGACTCGAACACCATCCGCCTGATGGCGAACGCGGTGCGCTGGGCGGCGGGGGGAATCCCCGGGCTGCCCGCGGATTCGGTGGCGGATTTTTCGGGTGTTCAGGGGCAGGACGACTGGTACTACGGGTACATGGTGCCTTCGACGGGGGCGGCGTTCCAGCAGTTGCCGATGTTCAGCGGAGGGCTTTGGACCATCAATCTGGGTTTGTATTGGACCCAGCTCAGCAACCTCGGCGGGCACCCCAACGGCATCACCGGAACGCGTACGCCGATCGAGCAGTGGGCCGTCCGGCGCTGGGTCAGCCCCGCTCAGGGCGACATCGTGATCAGCGGAAACCTGCGCAAGACTGACGTTTGCGGCAACGGTGTGCGCGGCCGCGTCGTCGTTGATGGCTACACCTTCTGGGATCAGTCCATCGCCGCAAATAACGTTTCGGGCGTCCCTTACACGGTTTACGCATCAGTCTCCGCCGGCTCGACCGTGGATTTCATTGTGGACCCGATCGCCGGACTGGAAGACTGCGACTCGTTCGCCTTTACCGCCACCATCCGCGACACCACCGCCGAGACCTTTGTTCTTCGGTCGGGAAATGGACCGATCGGACAGACGGATAGCCGTCTGCGCATGCTTGTCGGGCCCGAAGACTCCGTCTTCCCGGCGCTGACGCCCGCCGACTTTGCCGCCGCCCGCACCGGTCCCGCGCCGATCATCATCACCAACCATGGCGCGTGGGTCCCCTCGCTGGCGTCCGATCCGCTCGCCCGCTGGGTGAATAACACGGGCAGCAGCGGCTCCGGCAACACCGCGCTCCATGCCTACGACTTCGAGGTCGACAACGCGTTCAATACCGCCAGCCTGACGCTGAACTACTCGGTTGACAACTTGCTCGGCGGTGGAGCGAATCAGGGTGTATTCCTGAATGGCATCGCGATTTCGGGATCGTCCGCCGGCGGCGGCTTCGGCGTGAACGCTGCGATCACACGCGCCGACATCGCCCCGCTCCTGCATGTCGGAACGAATACGCTCTACATCAACGCGACCGATCAGGGCGGCCCGGGCGCGCTCATGTTCAGCGCGGTGATCAACACCTCGAACGTCCTGCCGGATTTGACGGTCACCGGTGTCTTCTCACCCTACATCATCAGCGAATCCACCAGTCAGACGTTCACCTACACGATCGCCAACGTGGGCAACGCCTCGACATCGCTGGATCGCGTCGTGCGCTTCTATCTCTCCGCGGACAACCTGATCGGCGACGACATCCTCATCGGCCAGGCCACGCAGACCGGGGCGTTGAACCCCGGCGCCTCCATGCTCGGGACGTTTACCGGGACCATCCCCGCGGGCGTTGTCGGCGTGTATCGGGTCGTCGCGGAGGTCGACCCGGCGAACGCGATCGCGGAGGGCAACGAGAGCAACAACGCGGCCATCGACGACCTGTCGATTAACGCGGTGGCGAATCAGCCGGATGCGCTCATCCGCACTTCGGAGGCGGTGACGGCGTCGGTCCCCATGACGGCCGGCGACGGGACATTCATCGAACTCTTCAACGGCGTTGGTGGCGGCGGCGCGCCGACGTATGGCGTCATCGCTAGCCGGCTGCCCACCGGCGCCACCCTTAGCCCCTTCATCGATTTCCCGAACCCGGGGCAGATCGTCAGTGTGGGAGCCTCGTTCAACTCGTTCTTCCAGAGCACGACCACCCCGCCCGATGCCGTGTTGGGGGTTAGCGCCCTGAACTTCGTGCTGCGCCATTCTTTCCTGCTGAAGATCACGCAGGATATGGACCGCAACACGGGCACGCCGGAGATCGATCTCGGGTTGGAAGTGTGCAGCGACGACGGCTTCTGGCTCTCGGTCGGGGCGACTCACTTCGGCTCGACCGGGGATCGCGGATTCTCTTGCAGCGGCTTCAACGCGCAGTTCGAGGGGGAGGGGCTCTATCCCGTCACGCTCTTCTTCGCGGCGAACGCGACGGGCGCGAGCGGACTCGAATGGTGGTGGACTCGGCGCATTGCGGGGGTGGATACGCGACAGATCGTCCCGCAGTCGCACATGTACCTCTCGGTCAGCGATTGCGCGCGGCAGGTGGCGTTTGACAATCAACCCGCGGGGACCGTCATCACCGATCAGTACATGGGCGATGGGCTCATCGTCACGCCGCTGACGGGCAATCCCCGCGTGATCGCGGGGGCGGCCTCGGGGTATCTGCCCGTTTCGGCGCCGAATGTTCTGGCCGATCCGCAGGACGGCGGGTCGGTCGAGTTCTCGTTTGTTCTCCCGGGAACGAGCACCGAGGGAGCGGTCAGTCTTTTCCGCTGCTTCATCATCGACACGGAATCGGTCGGCGCGCGCTTCACGGCTTACAGCCCGGCCGGGCAGATCGTCTTCGATCAGCAGTTCAACACCGGCGGCGGCACGCAGACACCCGTCGAGATCAACGCGGGCGCCGTCTCGCGCGTCGTGGCGACGCTCGGCAGCTCCGCGGACACGTCGGCGATCGACAGCATCTGCTTCGGCGAGCCTTTCCCGGCGTTCTTCAGCGACCTGGTCGTGGCCGACGTGACGGCGCCCGAGACCGCCGCGGCGCAGGGGATGATGCAGGTGTCGTGGACAGTCTCGAACGATGGCAATACTCCGATCACCGGCCCATGGACGGATCGCCTCGCGCTCTCGGATGACGGCGTGGCCGGGGGCGATGCGACGCTGCTGGATGTGGTCTTCATCGGCTCGCTCGGCGCGGGCGAGTCGTACACGCGGAATCAGGTGGTCACGCTGCCTCCTTCGGCGGTGGGGAACCGCTTTGTCGTGGTGACGGCGGACGCGCTGTCGCAGGTTTCCGAGGCCTTCGGCGGCGAGACGAACAACGCGCTGGCGGATGATTACGCGGTGGACGTGCTCGCGCCGGACCTCGTGGTCACGAGTGTTGAAGCGCCCTCGAGCGCGAACCTCGGCGCGATGATCTCGGTGGATGCGCTCGTCTCGAACGAGGGATCGAGCGACACACTCCCCGGCTGGCAGGACCGCGTCTATATCTCCACCGATGCGGTCCTCGATGGAGGCGATCTGCTCCTTGGAACGTTCTCTCCCGCGGCGGGGGCGGTGCCTCCGGGCGGTTCGTATGACCGGACGTGGGATGTTGCGCTGCCGCTGATGCCCTCTTACCCGCCCGGCAACTACTTCATCCTCGTCGAATCGGACACCGGCGGGGCGATGACGGAACTGAACGAGACGAACAACGTCGGCGCTTCGGGGATTATCGCGCTCGGCCTGCCGGGGCTGCCCGATCTGATTGTGGAGTCGATCACGGCCCCGCCGCAGGTTGCGCAGGGGGCGACGTTCGAGGTGAGTTACACCGTGCGGAACCAGGGGTCCGCCGATGCGAGCGGCCCCTGGACCGATCGGATCGCGGTGTCTGCGGATGCCGTCATCGGCGGCGACACGACGGTGCTGGATATCCCGAATCAACTCTTCGTCGGCGCGGGTCAGACCTACACGGGCACGCGGACGTTCACGCTCCCGATGGCGACGCCGCCCGGCGTGTACCGCGTCGTCTTCACCGCGGACGCGCTCAACAACGTCAACGAGTTCGCGAACGAGGGGAACAACACGGCGATCGACGATGTCGACTCGCAGGTCTTCGTCCCCGGCTCGCGCGTGCTCTATGTTCTCATCAACGGCTCGTACAACGGCGATGGCAACAACCTTGGCACCACCATCACGCAGGCCGGGGCGATGATGACGCAGGTGCTGCTCTCGTCGAACGGGCAGGTCGCGAACGTGCTGAACAATCCGAGCACCGACTTCGACCAGGTCTGGGTCTTCGATCTTTCGGCCGGCGCGGACAACTACCCGGCCGACTACGACGCGATCGCGGCGTGGTACGCGGCGCGCACGAACCCGGTCATCATCTGCGACGGTCGCATCATCTCCTCCTATTGGAGCAATCGGTACACGCTCGAAGGGCGCGACCTCTCTCGCAACTACTACGAGAACATGCGTTCGGGCGGCGGCGGGCTGATGCTCGGCACCGATGACAACTCTTACTTCGGCGGCATCAACGGCATCAGCAGCCGCATCGGCATCGGCCCCTTCGTCGGCAACTTCAATCTCTCTCGCATCCCCATCGACCCGACTCATCCCCTGATGACCTCGCCGGTGAACTTCAACGCCGCGCCGTACAACGGAGAGTTGTGGGACGACTCATCGCCCAGCCAGACCCCCTACGGCTTGCAGTCCAACGGCCGAATTCTCTACACCGTCGCGTGGCACAGCGGCAACCGCGACTCGCCGGGCATTTCTTCGACCATCGAGGGCACTTCGGTTTTTGCGGTGCGCATCACTTCGCCGACCACCGCTTCCACGTTTTCCTCGGCACGCCCCATCACCTTCACCGCCGCGCCGATCTCCGGCTCCGACGGCACGCCGCCCTACACCTACAACTGGTCCAGCAACCTCGACGGCCCGATCGGGACCGGGCCATCCATCACCGTCGGCACGCTCACCGTGGGCACGCACCAGGTCCGCGTCCTCGCGGAGGACGGCGGCGGGCGCGACGACGACGACGTTATCACCGTCACCATTGTTCAGTCGCCCGACCTCATCGTCAGCGCCATCGCCGCGCAGAGCGAGGCGTCCGCCGGCCAACCGGTCACAATCGGTTGGACGCTCACGAACGTGGGCAGCGCGCCGGCCACCGGCCCCTGGACCGACCGCATCGAACTCTCCACCGACGAGGCCATCGGCGGCGACATCCTAATCGCCTCCTTCGTCTTCAACGGCACGCTCGCCCCCTTCGAGACCACCGAGATCACGCGAGCCGTCACGATCCCGATCGCGCAACTCGGCTCGCGCCGCTTCGTCGTCCGCACCGACGCCAACAGCCAGGTCAACGAAGTGGGCGGCGAAGGGAACAACGCCCTGATCGACGACGAGACCTTCAACGTTGTCGCGCCGGACCTGACGGTCTCAATCGTGGCCGCGCCCGCCTCCGCCGTGCTGGGCCAGCAGATCGCGGTTGAAACCACCATCGCCAATAGCGGCACGGGATCAACGATCCCGGGTTGGCAGGACAAGGTCTGGCTCTCGCAGGACGCCATGCTCGACGCGGGCGACCGGCTGCTCGGCACGTTCACTCCCAACGCCGGCGCGGTCCCGCCCGGAGGCAACTACGCGCGCACCTGGAACGTCACGATCCCGCTCGACGCGACCCTGTTGGGGAGTTTCCAGCTGATCGTCGAGGCGGACGGCAACGCCACGATGATCGAGTCCGGCGAGGCGAACAATACGGGTGCGAGCAACCTGATCGGCATCACGATCCCCATGCTCCCCGACCTCATCGTCGGCAGCATCGAGACCGATTCTTCCTCCTCCGCGGGCGGAACAATGCAGGTCACCTGGACCGTCCGCAACAACGGCGACGACGCCGCGTCAATCCCGTGGAGTGATTCGGTCGCGATCTCGGCTGACGGTGTGATCGGGGGCGACATCGCGCTGATGACTTTCGCCGCGCCGCAAGGCCTTGCCCCGGGCGCGACGTACACGACGACACGCACGGTCTCGATCCCCGACAATGTTCAGGGGACGTACCGGGCGGTCGTGTGCGCGGACTCCACCGATCAGGTCGAAGAACTCCTTAACGAGGGCAACAACTGCTCGATCGACGATGCCGCGTTCAGCATCGATGCGCCGGACTTCCGCGTGACCATCGTCAGCGCGCCCGACGGCGCGCCGGCGGGGTCGAATGTCGAGGTGACCTACACGGTCGAGAACGCGGGCACGGCCGCCGCGAACGGGGCGTGGACCGACCAGATCGCGCTCTCATCCGATGACATGATCGGCGGCGATCAGGTTCTTGTTTCGCTCCCCATCGGCGGGCCGCTGGCGCCGGGCGATTCATACATGCGGACGCAGTCGGTCTCGCTGCCTGGCGGCGTCTCCGGCGATCGCTGGTTCGTCGTGCGGACCGACGCGAACAACACGATCGCGGAGGGGACGAACGAGTCGAACAACGTCGGCATCGGGGCGGCGCCGATCGCGGTGACGGTCCCGGACCTGGTGGTCGATTCGCTTTCCGCGCCGCTGTCGGCGGAGTGGGGCGCTCCCTTCTCGATGTCGTGGACGGTCAGCAACCAGGGGCAGACCTCGGCGGCGTCGCCTTGGAGCGATCGCGTCTATCTGTCCACCGACCAGACGGTCAGCGGCGACGACCGCGTGATCTTCACGCTCGGCGGTCCAGCGGGCTTGCTGGGCGTCGGCCAATCCTACACGCGCAACGAGACCTTCAATCTCCCCATCGACTTCAACACGGTCGATGGCAACTACTTCGTCATCGTGCGCACCGACTTCTCGGCGCTGGTCTTCGAGGGGGGGAGCGAAACGAACAACACGCGGGCCGCGGAAAGCGCGACGCCGATCACGCTCCCACCGCTGGCGGACATGCTCGCGACGGGCGTCATCGCGCCGACCAGCGGATTTGCCGGTCAGCCGTTGACCATCGAGTGGATGTCGCAGAACATCGGCACCGAGACGGCGAACGGCACCTGGGTGGACCGCATCTTCCTCTCGAACAACCAGGTCTTCGACGCGGGCGACACCGACCTCGGCGCGCTCGCGAAGAACGGTCCCATCCCCACGACCGAGTCCTACACCGCGTCGCGCTCCTTCACGCTGCCCGAGACTCCGGGAACCTACTGGGTCATCGCGTTCATCAACTACGACGGCGGGTTGCAGGAAGGCTCCCGCCGCGCGAACAACTGGGCGCCGTCCGCGACGCAGATCACCATCACGAACTCGCCGAAGCCCGACCTGATCGTGGCGGCGATCGAGCCCTTCACGGGCGGAGTCATCGGGCAGACCGCCGAGGTCACATGGACCACTCACAACGCGGGGGACGTTCCCGCGACGGGGCGCTGGAGCGAGCGCATCTTCGCGTCGAGCGATCCGGTCGTCGGCGGCGATCTCGAACTCGCCAACTACGTCTTTGACGATCAGAACCTGGCGCCCGGCGCGAACGCCGTGCGCACACGCGAGATCCAGGTTCCCGACCTGGGCACGCAGTTCTATCTCGTCGTCTGCGTCGATCCGAACAACTCGATCGCCGAGTCGAACGAGGGCAACAACTGCCTCCGCGCGATGGATGCGTCATTGATCTCGCGCCCGAACCTTGTCGCGAGCGGCGTCGGCGCGCCGGTCATGGCGCTGGCGGATGAGATGGTGACCGTCTCGTGGACCGTCACCAATGAGGGGCCGATCCAGGCGAACGCGGCGTGGATCGACGCGGTGTACCTCTCCTCCGATCTCGTCATCGGCAACGACACGCTTCTGGGCACGGAGCCAAGGCTCGCGTCGCTGGCGCCGAACGGCGAGTCGTACACGGCGTCTGTGCAGGTGCAGGTTCCCGGGCGGATCGAGGGGATGCACCACTTCTACGTCCGCACCGATTTCCAGAACTCGGTCGTCGAGGGGGGCGACCCGCTCGACAACTATTCGTTTGCGACGACGCCGATCGTCATCGCGCAGCCGCCGAGGCCGAACCTCCTTGTCACCGATATCGAAACGCCGACGGGGGGCCTCGTCAGCGGCGAGTTCGGCGCGTCGTGGACGGTGACGAACAACTCCGCGGTGGACGCGACGACGGGCATCTGGACCGACCGGCTCATCGCGATGAACGAATCGGGCGGGGCGGAGATCGTGCTCGGCGAACGCTCGCGCACCGGCGGCCTGCTCGCCGGTCAGTCGTACAGTTTGTCCGGCACCTTCACCTACCCCGATTCGCCGGGGGTGTACCGCCTCGCGGTCATCACCGATCGGGGCGACTCGGTCAATGAGGGTCTGGCCGGCGGCGAATCCGACAACCGAACGAACGATGCCGAGACGTTTATCGTTGACACCTTCGTCGTCACAGCGGAGGCGTCGGTCGAGACGGGGCAGGCGGGAACACCCGTCCCGATCTCCGGGCGCGCCTTTGTCGAGACGCGCGGCGAGATTCCGGTGGCGGATGCGGACATCGCGATTGTCGTGCGGCTTCAGGGTCAGGAACGCCGGCTGAACCTGCGGACCGATCCGCAGGGCGATTACAGCACGACGTTCTTCCCTCTGCCGACGGAGGCGGGTGTGTATTCGCTGCGCGCCGGCCCTCCCGCGGCGGTGCCGCCCGTTGTGCTCGATCAGTTCACTCTTTACGGGATGCGAGTCAGCCCGCGCAGCGCGTTCTTCGAAGTGTTCCCGAACTCGCCGGTCAGCGGGGAGGTTCAGGTCATCAACAACGGCGATGTGGCGCTCTCGGGGCTTGCGATCGAGACGACGGGGCTCCCTCCCGGACTCGACGTGCAGTCCTCGCTCGGGGGCAACTTCCTGCCGCCATCCGGGCAACTGACTCTCGGTTACACCATCTCGTCCGACGGCGCGAACACGGGCAACTTCGGCTTCACCATCCGGGTGAACGCGGCCGAGGGTCCGACCGCTGCAACGGATATTGCCGTCACCGTGCGGCAACCCAGCGCCGCGCTCGCCGCGCTGCCCACGCGACTCGACTCGGAGATGATCCGGGGCGAGCAGTCGCTCGTGAACTTTG
>JAGVLZ010000234.1 GCA_020054055.1 Phycisphaerales bacterium | reverse complement strand
CGCGCCGCACTGCTCGACGCCGTGCGCGCGATCCTTCACGACTCCATCCGCGCCGGCGGCTCGACGCTCCACGACTACCGCAACGCGCTGGGCGAGGCGGGAGACTTCCAATCTCGGCACTTGGTATACGGCCGGGGAGGCCAGCCCTGCTTCCGATGCGAACGACCACTTTCGACAGAATCGCTCGGGCAACGCACCACCTGCTGGTGCCCGAACTGCCAGCCAATTCGTGCTTCTGCCGCGCGTCTTCGGGCGATGGTTATCCACAAGTCCTTCGAGCGAAACCACTTGCAACCGATCCCTTCCCGCCCGCGATGCGAACCGATCCGATCCTGACGCGCTGCTTCCTATCTATGAGAGAGAAGAATTCAATCTTCGTCCTCGTAAAGAGGCCGACGGATATGTTGACAACTCTGGACAATCATCGTAACCAACGGTAATCAAAGCACTTACGGACAATCACATTTGTGCGTCTCCTGACGCATCCGTGACGGCCACGATCCGGCAAAGTCCGGGTTGGGCGCCGCTGCCGACAGACACCCATTCCGCCAGCCGCCGTACCCCCCGAGCGGGCGCCAACGCAATCCAGGTTATTCACACGTTTTCAACAGCACGAAACCACTCAGGCGGCGGTGCTTTCCGCTTGTGCTGCGGGAACGGAGGGCGCACCCAGACTCGGGCGGGCGTCGTCGGATTCAAGCTCTCAGACGGTCGCCATGGCCATTGGCCGAGCGCCGGGCGTGGTGACCACTCCCGATGCGGGCGTCCGCACCCGATCTTCCAGGGCCTCGAGCACCCGTCCGAAGTCGCCGTCGGCGTCGCGCCGCTTCTCGATGGTCTTGACCGCGTGCATGACCGTGGTGTGGTCCCGCCCGCCGAAGTACCCGCCGATCTCTTCGAGCGAGAACCGCGTATGCCGACGGGCGAGGTACATGCACACCTGTCTGGGGTGGGCGATGGACTTCTGGCGGCGCTTGGATTGCAGGTCGGTCAGTTTTACGCCGTAGTAGTTGATGACGGCATCGATGATGTTCGCGATGGTGACCTCCGGCTTGACCGTGGCGGGTCCGGTCTCGAGTGCCAGTCGTGCGAGGGCAAGGTCGATCGGCAGGCCGTCGGCCACATGCTGCATGTGAACGCGGACGACGGCCCCTTCCAACTCCCGAATGTTGCTCGTGACCTTGGCCGCGATGTACGCCGCCACGTCGTCGCCGAACTCCATCCCGCGGATCTTGGCCTTCTGCTTCACGATCTGGATGCGGGTGTCGTAGCAGGGGGGCTGCAACTGGACCACCAGCCCGGACTGGAAGCGGCTGACGAGCCTCTCCTCCAAAGCGGGGATCTCGTTCGGGGGGGCGTCCGACGAGAGGACAATCTGCTTGTCGTTCTGATAGAGGGCGTTGAAGGTGTGGAAGAACTCTTCCTGGGTCCGCTCGCGCTTGGCAAGGAAGTGGACATCGTCGATCAGGAGGACATCGACATCGCGGAACCGGTGGCGGAACTCGGACATCTGCCCCGCCTGGACGGCGTCCATGAACTGCGTCATGAACTCCTCACACGATACATAGTAGATCACGGGAGGCGGGGTACGAGCGAGCAGTCGAAGACAGACCGCTTGAAGCAGGTGGGTCTTGCCGAGGCCGACCCCGCCGTGAACAAACAACGGGTTGTAGGTGCGCGCCGGCGTTGTACTAATGGCGACCGATGCGGCGTGCGCGAGACGATTCTCCGGCCCGATGATGAAGTTCTCGAAGGTGTAGTCGGGACTGATGACGAGCGCCCCCGGGCGGTATCCGCCCGCGTGGTGCGGCGCTTGCGCGGTGGCATTGGCGCCGGCGGGCGTGCCGTTGGTCGAGGCGGGCAGGGCGTCGTCATCCGGGCCGAGGAATCGAACAGACACCAATCGCCCGGTGATCGCCTGGAGCGCATCGGTGAACTGGGCGGCGCACTGGCGCTGCAGATACCGCTGCCGCACACTTTGGTCCACCCGGGCGAGGAAAACACCACCCTCGATGCCGACAGGGTCGATCTCCTCGAACCATTGCCGGCAGGTGTCCGGGTGATGGTTGCGGAGATACGACAGGACATCGTGCCAGACCACACGATCCGGCTTGGCCATGCTGTGTACCTTCCGGCTTGATTGCCGGTGTGGAGCGACTCGGTTTCGCCCGTCTCCCTGTCGCCGCGCGTGGCCCGAACGAATCGGCTCGGCGTGACACCCACCAGAGAGAAGCGGGCGCTTGCGTGAAAGAGAAACTACGACTGATTCGGGGTGCTGTCAACCGTTGTGCGCGGAAAAACTCAACTGATTTTTTTTAATGCCGCGGGCCGCGCTGGACCGGCATCCCCTGCTGGCGCTGCACGTCAAACTCCTGCCTTTCGTAGCGAGTTTTGTTCGCCTTGTGGTCCATAAGGAATTCAACCCGATCCGCGTGCTGCCCCTTGACAAGTTTGCGGAGTTGCTTCCGCGCCTCGATCACATGGGAGCGCCTTGACAAATGGATCAGCACCAGCTTCTGGCATTCGAGCACGGGCAGCCACTCCGCGATGTCGCGCATGTGCAGGTGCTTGCCCACGCGCGCGCGCTCCACCTGGTCGTCCTCCGAGAACGTGCATTCCGCGATCACCACCTGGCTCTTGCGCACCTCCTCGCGGATCAACCACGGCCCGGGAGACGTGTCGCCCACATACGTCACCAGCGGCACATGCAGCACGCGCGTGATGTCCACCCCTTTTTCCTTGAGATCACGCAGTTTCTCCTGCGGCATCTCGTAGTACTCGGGCTTCAACTTGCTCCGGCGCTCGTACACCGTGTAGCCGGCGCTGGGGCAGGTGTGCTCGACATCGAACAGGCGGATGAAGATGTTGTTCTTGATCTCGAAGACCTGGTCCTGCTCCATCTCGACCAGGTTGTAGGGGGTCACCTGCTCCTCGAGCCCGATGTACCCCTCCATCATCTTCTTGACCGAAGGCCCGATCGCCTTCGGGCACAGGATGGTCCCCGGCCCCATCCCCTGGAACACGCGCTGCGAGCAGTAGTACGCCAGGCCGCCGATGTGGTCCATGTGCCCGTGCGAGATCGCCGCGATCTTGCTCGCGAGCGCCGCCCGCGGGCACACCCCCATGTCAAAGCAGACGTCGAGTTCGGGAACCTGCACGCATGTCGCCTCGCCGGCGATCGACGTTCCCTGCACGCGGAACGGCGGAATGAACAGGAACCCAAGCCCGCCTTCCCTCGGCGGCGGTTTCGGAATCATCGGCGAACCTCCAACAGCCGGGCTTCCACCCGATGAGGCCGAGACGGGTATCCGCCCGTCAACACCAATCCTAACCCCTCCGCGCCCACGCCGCTACCATCGGAGCGTGGGCACCTCGTCAAACGACCTGCCGATCAGCACCGCGCGCCGCGTCGCGCATCTCGCACGCCTCGCGCTCACCGACGCCGAACTGGAAAATCACCGCTCGGCCCTTTCCGCAGTCCTGGGCTACGTCGAGACCCTCCGCGAACTCGACCTCGGGGACATCCCGCCCCTCGCGCACCCGTCCGACGCCACCAACTGTCTCGACCTCGACGACCCGAGGCCGGGCCTGCCCACCGAGTTCCTATTGAAGATGGCCCCCGCGAGCGATCCCCCCTTCATTGTCGTTCCCAAGGTCGTCGACGCCGGCGCGGGGGCGTGAACCGCAAGTTCGCGAACACAACCATTGTTTTTCCATATACTGTTCCGGTGACGCACCCGACCCTCCAGCAAGAGATCAAGAAGAAGAGGCCCTTCGACATCCCCGAGCAGGAGGCGTGTCTCAATCTTTTCCGAACCGCATCGTTCCTCGACGCCGACTTTGACGCGCTCTTCAAGCGTCACGGCCTGACCAACGCGCAGTACAACGTCCTGCGCATCCTCCGGGGCGAGGGGACGCGCATGCCCAGCCTCGCCGTCGCGCAGCGGCTCATCACGCGCGTCCCCGATATCACGCGGCTGGTGGACCGCCTCGAAAAATCCGGCCTCGTGAAGCGCGAACGCTGCACCGAAGACCGCCGCGTCGTCTATGTGTCGATCACCGCCAAGGGGCAATCGCTCCTCGCGGGGCTGGACGAGCCGGTCCGCGACCTGCACCGCGCGCAACTGTCGCACATGTCGAAGAAAGACCTCGCGGAACTCTCCCGGCTCCTCTCGGCCGCGCGCACCCCCGCCTGATCCCCCCATGGCCAGCGCCTCCTTCCCCCTTGATTTTATAGTTGTTGAAACATATAATGATTGGGGGGAAGCACAAGGAGGCCCGCATGATCACGCCCAGACCCTCGTCCGCCCGCGGCCATTTCGACCACGGCTGGCTCGACACGCACCACACCTTCTCGTTCGGGGATTACTACAGCCCCGACCACATGGGCTTCGGCCCGCTCCGCGTCATCAACGAGGACATCGTCGCGCCGGGGGCCGGCTTCCCGCTCCACCCGCACCGCGATATGGAGATCATCACCGTCGTCCTGTCTGGCGCGCTGGAGCACAAGGACTCCCTCGGCTCCCACGGCGTCATCCGGCCCGGCGAAGTCCAGCACATGACCGCCGGAAAGGGCGTGCGCCACTCTGAGTTCAACGCCTCACAGACCGAGCCCGTTCACCTCCTCCAGGTCTGGATCATGCCGCGCGAGAAGGGACTCCCGCCCGGTTACGGCCAGAAGACGTTCGACGCGGCGGGACGCGCGGATCGCCTGCAAGTCCTCGCCTCGCCCGATGGGCGTGACGGCTCCATCACCATCCAACAGGATGCGACCATGATGCGGGCCACGCTCGACGCGAACACGAAGGCGACGCACACCCTCGCATCCGGCCGACTCGCATGGATTCAGGTCATGTCCGGCTCGGCGAGGGTCAACGGAATCGACCTCGCTACGGGCGACGGCGCAGGCGCTGAAAACGAATCATCTCTCACCATCGAATCTACATCCGGCGCGGACGTACTTGTGTTCGACCTCCCGCGCTAAGCCTCCTCCCCCGGTCCTACCGGGGGAGGTGTCACGAGTCGGCGAGTGACGGAGGGGGCGTCCCCGACGCATCCGGATGCCAAGGCCAGCGCAGTCGCGGCACAACAGCGTGCGGGTTACTTCCCCTCCACCACCCACCACTCCGCCGCCGACGCTCCCACCGACTTCGGCCCGCCAAGCGCACTCGCAGAGTATGTACGATCCTGCCGATTGATCACCGCGATCACGCGCCGCCCATTGAGCGAGCGCTCGAACGCGAAGACATTCGGATCGCCGCTGTCGAGGTGCCGCGTCGCGCCGAGGCGGAGCACGGGGCCGATCGCGGGGTCGGCGCGGAGGCTCAGCCACTTGGCGTATTCCTTCTGCAGGTCCCAATCGGCGCGCTCGTTCGGGTTCTTCATCGCCTTCCCGGCATCCGGGGGCGGAAGGTCATTCCACGGGAAGGGCTTGCGATCCGTCGGATCGTCGGCTCCCCACATGCCCACCTCATCGCCGTAGTAGACCATCGGCGCGCCGCAATAGAGCGCCTGGATCGCGACCCCGAGCATCGAGCGGCGATAGGTCTCGCGCGAGGGCTTCACATCCTTGTATGGATAGTCGTGATCCTGAATGCGGTTTCCCTGGTCGTACTCGCGTCCCGGGTTCTGGAGCATCGACACAAAGCGGTCGGTGTCGTGGCTGCCGAAGAGATTCTGGTGGACCAGGTTCGTTTGCGGCGCATCGTCGAAACCCTTGTTGAGCGCCACCTCCAGGGCGCGGGCGGTCATGCCCGGGCGCACGCCCAGCCAGTCGATCACCGGCTTGGCGAAGGGGTAGTTCATCTGCGTGTCGAACGTGTCGCCGGTCATGTGGGGCGATGCGTCGTCCCAGATCTCCGCGATGATGACCGCCTCCGGGTTGATGCCCTTGACGAGGGCGCGCCAATCGCGCCAGAAGGGGAGGCCCACGTCGAGGGCCACGTCTAGCCGCCAGCCGTCGATCCCGTCGGAGGGGTTGCCGTCCCCGTTGGGGTCCATCCACCGGCGCGTGATGCCGAAGATGTGCTCCTTCACCGGCGGGACGAGGTCGCCATTGGGCTGCTGTCGGAACTTCGGCAGCGCGCCCGTGTTGAACCACGACTCCCACGACTTGAGTTTTCCGTTCTCATCGAACTTGACGAAGAACCAGTCCTTATAAGGGCTTTTATCGCCGTTCTCTTCGATGTCCCGGAAGGCGAAGAAGGGCTTGCCCGTGTGGTTGAAGACGCCGTCAAGCACGACGCGCAGCCCCGCGCGCTTTGCGCCGGGCAGGAACTCCTCGACGAAGTAGCGGTCGGCCGCGTTCCAGCGCCACGTCTTCGGGTCGCCCGTTTCAGATCGGTCGAACGCGAAGGAGTCCGGCGTCTTCCCGGCGCTCGCCGGGGCGGCCAGGTTGTCGTCGATGTGGCGGTAGTCGGTCGCGTCGTACTTATGCATCGACTCCGCCTCGAAGATCGGGTTGAAGTAGATCGCGGTGACGCCCAGTTCGCGCAGGTAGCCGAACTTCTCCGCGACGCCTTGCAGGTCGCCGCCGTAGCGCCGATCCCACACCACATGAAACAGCGGCCCGCCCTGCCGCGGCGGCCACGGCTCATTGGCCGGCTTCTTGTAGCGCTCGCGCCACGACCCCTCCTCTTCGGGAGTTACCACATACCAATCATCCGTCCACGGTTTGTTGTAAACATTCGGCCCCGAGGGGTCGTTCAGCGGGTTCCCATTGCGGAAGCGCTCCGGGAAAATCTGGTACCACACCGCCCCCATCGCCCACGTCGGCAGGTCGAGCGAAGGCTCGATGCTCGCCGAGTACGAATCGGTTGTGAACGTCTCCGTGCCGTCCGTCAGCGTGAAGGAGTAGAGGGCCTGCGGCTCTCCCGTCATCACGCGCGCGGCCCAGGTATCAAAGCCGCCCGAGTTCACCTCGCGCATCATTGGAACGCCGATTCGATCGCGCCCGTCGGGGGTCGCCACTTCAATCGTCATCGACACCCGCTCGACATCGCCTGGCAATGTCGTCAGGCGCACATCGGCCAGTCCGATCGAACGGGAGATCGGCGTGAAGTCCAGCGCTGAAGAGGGATCGTGCCGCACGGCCGCACGCTCGATCGCGTTCGCCCTCGGCGTGGGGAACTCCTTGGGGCCTGGGCCGATGATCGCCATGCTCGCCGGCGCGCCTCCGGGGCCTGGG
>JAGVLZ010000038.1 GCA_020054055.1 Phycisphaerales bacterium | reverse complement strand
CCCGTTCAACCGAAGCCCGCGCCGAGCGCGCCGGCCAAACCCAAACCCTGACGGAGATCGCGCGATATGTGGTTCAACTTGCTGGTTGCCATCCTGGTGATCGTCGTCCCGGCCATCTGGTCCACCAAAGCCAAGGGGTACGGCGCCTTCTCGTCGCTCCTCGCCGCGGTCTGCGCGCTCGCGGCGGGAGGAATCGCCTTCGCGGTGTGGGAACCCTTCTCCTACATGATCCTGGGCTGGGGGGCGGGCTCCTCCGGCTTTGTGAGCAAACTGCTGCAAGGCTCCGCCTTCGGGCTGGGACTGGCCGTGCCGTACCTCGGCGCGCTGGTCGTGCTGCGCCTGGCGATTGATTCGATGGTCAAGGCGAATCTCGATCTCGGCGAGACGGTCAACATGATCGGCGGCGCGCTCTTCGGCATCGTCACCTCCGTTATCACCGTCGGCATCTTTGTCATCTCGGTGGGATTCCTCCAACTGCCCAGCGCGATCATGGGCTATGCGCCGATCGAAGAGCGGAACGGGCAGGTCGTCTACGCGAACAGACTCTGGATCCCGGCGGACCTGATCGTCACGCGCATGTACGAGAGGCTGAGCCTCGGCGCGTTCGGCTCGCCCACGCCGCTGGCAAGGGCCTATCCAAACCTCCACGAAGCGGCGGGCATGCAGCGCATGACCTACCGCGATGCATCCAAAAACACCGTCGGCTCGCAGGACTTCGAGTTGCTCGGCGCCTACGCGATCGCCGGGGCCGCGGACGAACTCGCCAAGGATTCGTTTGTCATCGACGTCTCGGGGCAGTCAAAGAAGCAGACCATCGTCTACCCGGACGGCTCATCGCCCACCGGAGCGGCGACGCTGACGGGCTACCTCATCCGTTTCACCTCCGGCGCGAAGGAAAAAGGCGGGAACGTGGTCGTCACCCCCGGCCAACTCCGCCTCGTGTGCGAAGATGAATCCGGGAGCGATTTATTCGCGATCCATCCCTTCGCGGTCATCGCCCCGCCGGAGGCGGGCTCGGCGGGGCTGTACCGCTTCCGATTCGTCGGCACAGGCGAGTTCATCGCGTCGCAAGGCGGCGGCGCGGACGCCGTGTTCGCCTTCGAGTTCATGCTGCCGCAGGGCTACGCCGCCAAGCAACTCTTCATCAAGAATCACCGGGTGGACCTCGAATCAAATGAAAAGGCGGCCCAGCCGCGCACGCTCCCGAACTATCAGAGCCGGGACAAGATCGTGCAGGAGGGGTCGATTCTCGGGCTGATCGGCGCCTCCGCCGGGAGCACGACGGCGGCGATCCAGAAGGCCGGCTCGGTCAAGGCGGCGCGCGAGGGCGGGCGGTTCGAGGGCATCGAGACCGGACCCGAACTCCCGAACGGGTACACCTTCAGCCGCAACAACAAGGGAAGCCTCGACCTCAACGACGCGAACGACATCGTCGGCGGCGAGACGCGATTCAAGCGATCGCAACTCAACGAACGCGGGATCGACAAGAACCTGCGCGTCGAGAAGTTCTTCACGGGAAGCGACACCGGGTTCATCAAGGTGCGGCTTTCGGCCGCGGGCACGCGAACAGTCTTCGGCCGCGGGGTCGAGGCCGCCGAGAGCACCGCCCAGCCCGCGCTCATCGACGAACGGGGAACTCGCTACGAACCCATCGGCTATCTGTACGAAGAGGGCGAAGAGGCGATCCTCCGCTTTTCCGCCGGCTCCCCACTCCGGTCGATCTCGGAGTTCCCCGCGCTCAGCCGCACGAAACGCGATCAATCGCTCACGCTGATCTTCAAGCCGACGAAGGGGGCGAAGATCATGTCGTTCGTGGTGGGGAGCCAGGAGATCGCTTCGTTCGATGGTGGAATGGAAGTTCGGTAGTTTGGTTCGGCGGCACGAAGCCGACAAGCGCGAACCAGTGGAAAACGCCCGTCGCTTCTCGATGAAGGGGCGGGCGCTTGGATTCGGTCGCGTGCGAGGAGCACTGGCGGGCGTGCCGCAAGAATCACTCGGCATTGGAACTACTCGCGCTTTCTGGACTTCTTCGCTGGCTTTTCCGCTGCGGGCCTGGGTTTTTCTTCGGTATCCGCGCCCTTGGGAGCGGCCCACTTGCCCTTGACGGGCTCCTCAGCCTCGGCGGGCTTGGACTTCTTGCCCTTGCGCTTTTCCTCCGCTTCTTCGGCGTGCGCCGCGTCGGCGGGAGCGGAGGCGGGCGCTTCGGCGTGATCGTGCTTGTGCAGATCGAGAACGCGATCGGATTTCACATGCAACTTCACCGACGCTTCGAGGTCGGCCTCGGGCTTGATGGTGATGTCGTAGTCGCCGATCCGCTTGATCGTCTGCGTGATCCGCACGTCGCGCGGCCTGACCGTGAACCCGGCGGCCCTGAGCGCCGTCGCGAGGTCCTGCTGTGTGATCGAGCCGTAGAGGAGGCCCTGGTCGTTGGTCGTCCGCTCCAGCGTGACCTCGAAGCCTTCGAGTTTTTCGACCATCTCTTCGCGGTGCTTGCGGACCTCGGCCACATGCTGCTCGGCGTCGGCGCGCTTGGTGGCCAGCGCCGCGATCTTCTCGGGACTGGGGGTCGTCGCGAGGTTGCGGGGCAGCAGGAAGTTGCG
Organism: Phycisphaerales bacterium; assembly: GCA_020054055.1. GTDB lineage: Bacteria > Planctomycetota > Phycisphaerae > Phycisphaerales > UBA1924 > JAEUIV01. The sequence continues at coordinate 689 of JAGVLZ010000038.1, read as the reverse complement.
GGCATAACCCGATCGAACGGTGACGACGTCGCCCACGATGCCCAACGCTTCGACCGATTCGGTCAGGAGGAGTTCATAGGTCTTCGGCATGATTCGCTGTCCTTTCGATTCTGTGAAAGTTGAGGAGCCGCGACGCGCGGCCCCAACGGGGGATGGGCCAAGCCCGCTCTTTCAGAACGGGATGTCATTCTCGGGAACGGGGTCGTAGTTGGTGGGTGCGGATCGGGGGGCGCCCGCGCCGGTCGAGGATCGAGCCGGCGCGCCGTCACCACCACCGCCTCCGCCGCCTTCCTTGCTGTCGATGAACTGGAACGATTCGACGACAACCTTCAGTTTCGAGTGCTTCTGTCCCTCCTTTTCCCATGTGTCGAGTTTGAGGCGCCCCTCGATGAAGACCGGGCGCCCCTTCCGGAGGTACTGGCTCATGATCTCGGCGGTTTTGCCCCACGCCTCGCAATCGACGAAGGTCACCTCTTCGCGCTGCTCACCCTCGGCGGTCTTGAATCGCCGGTTGACGGCGAGGCCGATGTTGGCGACCGCGTTCGTCGAGTTGGCCAAGTGTCGCAACTCGATGTCGCGCGTGAGGTTCCCCATCAGCATCACTTTGTTGAAGTTTCCGGCCACGATTGCCTCCAGTTCTCGTTTTCGCGTGCGTTAGTCCTCGGACGGTTCGGCGGGGACGGCTTCGG
>JAGVLZ010000249.1 GCA_020054055.1 Phycisphaerales bacterium | reverse complement strand
CGGCCACCAAGCACAAGCCGCTCGCGACAAAGCGCCGCACCAATCGACCCCGATCGAAGCCTGACTCGGTTGCCCATCTTCCCGCGCGGAATCTCCGATCCTCTGCCGACTTTTTCCCGACTCCGAACCGGACCCTGAGGTACGCTGTACCCGGAGCGATGCGCCAGGAAGCCCACGCACCCCACTGGAGGATTTCATGCCGAATCTCGCCGCGTTCGTCCGGGCCGCAGCCCTCATCGCCTCGGCCGCCGCCCCCGCTCTCGCCCAATGGTCCACCGACGCCATGGTCAACAACCGCGTCTCCTTCGGCCCGGCCAATGAGTACGACCAGCGCACCGCCCACGCCCCGAACGGCGGCCTCTGGGTCGGATGGTTCGAGAGCGTCGCCGGGCCCATCAACTTCGAACTCCGCGTCCAGCGTTACGACGACAAGGGCTTCGAGCAGTTCCCGACCGGCGGCATCGTCGTCAGCGACATGCCCAACAACACCGCCCTCTTCAACTGGTCGATGACCAGCGACGCCTCGGGCAACTGCTTCCTCGCCTACTCCGATCAACGCAACGTCGGCGGATCGCTCGATGTCAACGCCCAGATGGTCACCCCCACCGGCGGAACCCCTTGGGGGGCCGACGGCATCAATCTTTGCAACACCCCGGACTTCGAGCCCGCCCCCGCCATCACCATCGCCGCCAACGGCGACTGCGTCGTCTCCTGGGCACGCGACCCCGCCGCCGGCTTCAACGACCTTCGCCTCCAGCGCATCACACCCGGCGGCACCGTCCTCTATCCGTTCGGCGGCCTCGTCGTCCCGAATACGGGTGCCACAAACAGCCCCGGATTCGTCCGCGCGATCCCCTCCGGCGGTGATGACGTCATCCTGGTCTGGCTTCGGAACATCCAAACCTTCTCCTCCCCGCGTCACATCTGGGCCCAACGCTTCGACGCCGCGGGGAACGCGCTCTGGAACGCCACGGTTCCAACGATCGTCCTCGCGCAGGCCGTGCCCATCGGTTACTTCCCCGAAGTCATCACGGACGAAGCGGGCGGCGCGGTCATCGGATGGCACCGCTCGGCCGGCGCGCCGAACGTCGTCGGCGTTCAGCGCCTGCTCTCCACCGGCACGCTCGGCTTCCCCGCCGCCGTCAACGGCATCACCCCCTCCACCGACGCCACCCGCTACCGCTACTCGCCCTCCATCTCTTTCAACTCAACGACCGGCGAGATCACCGTCGGCTTCGACGAACGCACCTCCACGCAGTCCGACCGAGGCGTCTACGCCAACCGCATCGACGCCGTCGGGAACCTCATGTGGGGCAACGAAGGAGTCGTCGTCGTTCCCCTCTCACAAGCCAACAGCACCGGCCGCATCCGCCACCGCAACACCACCGACAACGGCATCGTCGTGACCTATTTCCAGACCGACGCCTTCGGCTCGCCGAACTCCTGGCTCCGCGCCCAGCGCCTCGACGCGAACGGCATCCCGGTCTGGATCCCCGCCGTGCGCGATGTCTGCTCCGTTCTCAGCAGCAAGGACGACCCGGAGATCCTCCCAGCGCCCGATGACGCCGCGCTCCGCGGCGGCACAAACGACGCCACCATCCTCGCCTGGACGGACAACCGCAACGGCTCGAACGACGCCTACGCCCAGCGCATCAACTTCGACGGCGAACTCGGCGGCCCGGCCCCCGCGCCCCCCTGCTTCGGCGACGCCGACGGCTCGGGCGTGGTCGATTTCGGTGATATCACCGCGGTCCTTGCGAACTGGGGAAATACCGGAGCGCCCTTCATCCCCGGCGATGCTGACGGATCGGGAACGGTGGACTTTGGCGATATCACGACGGTGCTCGCGCAGTTTGGTTCTGTCTGCTCGTAACGAGATAGTCGCCTCAGCCGCACGCTCGGGATGAGCGCAGCGAATCCCGTGATCGCAACAAATCATGCCCAGAATTCACCTCCCCGTTGTGCTATTCTGCGCCCTCAACTCGCCTCCGCAGGAGCCCCCTTGTGACCCAGTCCTCGATGCCCCTCCCGCAGTTCCGCGCGATGGGAGAGACCCGCCGCGCCGACGCGTGGTGGATCCAGCCGCTGCTCGTCTTCCTCGGCTTCTCGGCCTTCATCATCTACTCAACGTGGGCCGCCTTCCAGGGCGCGCACTACTACTTCGAAGGAGGAGGCGCGAACTACCTCTCTCCCATGTATTCGCCCGAACTCTGGCACCCCGTCGGCAAGCCATCGCCGCACGCATGGTTCGGCGAGCTGCCAGGCTGGTTCCCGTGGCCGGCGTTCATCGCATTCTCTCCCGCCTTGCTCATCCTCTGGGCCCCCGGCGGATTCCGATTCACCTGCTACTACTACCGCGGCGCGTACTACAAGGCCTTCTGGGGCGACCCCTTCAACTGCACCGTCGGCGAGCCGGGCTTCCGAGGCAGGAAGTATCGCGGCGAGAACAAGTTCCCCCTCATCTTCCAGAACGTGCATCGCTACTTCTTCTATCTCGCCGCCCTCTTCATCGTCATGCTCTCCTACGACGCGATCATCTCTTACATCTGGACCACACCAGAAGGCGGCAAGACCTTCGGCATCGGCGTCGGCACCCTCGTCCTCACGGTGAATCCCATCCTTCTCGGCGCGTACACCTTCGGCTGCCACTCCCTCCGCCACCTCATCGGCGGCAGGCACGACTGCATCTCCGAATGCTCCGCCGCACGCCAATCCGCCTACGGCTGCGTCTCGGCCCTCAACCGCAAGCACATGATGTGGGCGTGGCTCAGCCTCTTCTGGGTCGGGTTCACCGATGTGTATGTACGGCTGTGCTCGATGGGGGTGTGGACGGATTGGAGGATTCTGTGATGACCATTGGCTCGCCAAGCGGAGTGTCCGGATGATCAACAAGGTCCATGTGCGCTATTTCAAGCGATTCAAGGATCAAATGTTTGATCTAAGCGATCACGTCGTTTTGGCAGGACCGAACAACTCCGGAAAGACCACCTTGCTCCAAGCAATCGTGGTTTGGAGTCTGGCATTACAAAAATGGCGAGAGCGCCGGGGGCCGGACAGCGGGTCTCAAGCAAAGGAACGACGCGGAGTGCCCTTGACCCGCGGGGATTTTACTGCGCTCCCACTCCGCCTGATGGATCATCTCTGGACAGACACCATCACCGCACTCACGAAGGAGGAACGCGGTCAAGGGCAAAAACCGGGAGAACCCCGGATGCTTGAAATAACTCTTGAAGGAAGAGACGGCGAGCATGAATGGAAATTGGGATTCGAGTTCCGTTACAACAGCAGCGAGCAGTTATACGTATCGCCCGCCGAAGACGCCGTTCCGCCGGCGGCTGAACAACTTTCCGTCGTACATGTGCCCCCGTTTTCCGGCATCGGGCATGCTGAAACTCGCTTCGACCGGCCGTTTCAAGACCTCCTGATCGGCCAGGGTAAGGCTGGCGATATTCTACGAAACCTCTTGTGGGAGGTCCATCAACGAGGCGATGGTGACGGGAGCAAATGGAATGAGATCAAGAATCAGGTTGCTGATCTCTTCAAGGTCGATCTCCTTCCGCCGCAGTACGTCGGCGTTCCGCACATTGTGTGTGAATACGAACGCCAAGAGTTGGACAGAGCGCCCCGTCGAGGCCGAGTGAGGCTCGATGTTGCAAGTGCCGGAAGCGGGTTCCATCAAGTTCTCTTGCTGCTCGGGTTTTTCTACGCAAGACCCGCAACTATTTTGCTCTTGGACGAACCCGACGCCCACCTTCACGTTATCCTCCAGAAGCAGATTTACGACACGATCCGGCGCGCCGCGACCAAGCAGAACTGCCAGGTACTGATCGCCACCCATTCGGAAATCCTGATCGACAACACCTCGCCCGCACAAATACTCTCCTTCTATGGTGCTCCCCACCGACTCGCGATTGACACCGAACGAGATCAGGTGAGGGAAGCCCTGAAGCGGCTTTCTGCGATGGAGATTCTGCTCGCGGAAAAAGCGTCAGGTGTGCTTTATGCTGAGGATCAGACCGATGCTGATCTTCTGACCGCATGGGCCAAAGTGCTTCGCCACCGACTGAGCAGCTGGCTCGGTGGACTTCCATTGATCCACCTGATGCAAGGGCGTCGGCCGAAGGACGCCCGAGCGCACTTCTTTGCTCTCCGGGCAGTGAACCCCGCCGTCCGCGGCATCGTGCTCCTTGACGGTGACGATCGGAACGAACCTGACGCGGACGTCCTCACGGACGGACTTTTGGTGGCAAGATGGACACGATATGAGGCGGAGAGTTATTTGGTTCATCCGCCTATGCTGCGACGATTCGTCGAAACGCGGGCTTCACCGCTAATGGCGGCTGCGGGCGACAACTACCTTCAGGGGAAACTCCCGCCATTCTTGTACCAAGAGCCAAACCGGGAGGATGAATACTGGGCAACGACTCCTGCAAGTAAGACCTTGTTGCCCGGATTCTTTCGGGCGGCCGGCGTCGAGTTGCCCAAGTCGGAATACTACCTCATTGCAGAGACTATGCGCGAAGCGGAATTGCCGCCAGAAGTCACTGCGAAGCTCGATGTGATTGCTGACGCACTGGGTCCGTACGCGCCGCCACCAACAGCGGCGATGGACAGGAATGATGAATAGCTACGAAACGCACGAACACGACGTGATAGTGATTGGTGCCGGTGGTGCTGGTTTGCGCGCGGCAATCGAAGCCAGCGCCGCCGGCTGCACCGTCGCCCTCATCTGCAAATCGCTCCTCGGCAAGGCGCACACCGTCATGGCCGAGGGGGGCATGGCCGCGGCGATGGCGAACGTCGACGATCGCGACGGATGGAAAATCCACTTCGCCGACACGATGCGCGGCGGGCAGTACCTCAACAACTGGCGCATGGCGGAACTGCACGCGCAGCAGGCACCGGATCGCGTGAAGGAACTCGAAGCGTGGGGCGCCGTCTTTGATCGCACCAAGGACGGCCGGATCCTCCAGCGGAACTTCGGCGGCCACCGCTACCCACGCCTCGCCCACGTCGGCGACCGCACCGGCCTCGAGATGATCCGCACCCTCCAGGACCACGGCATCCACCAGGGCATCGACGCCTACATGGAGATGACCGCCCACACACTCCTGCAGGAATCCGGCCCCGGATCGCGCGTCACGGGCGTCTTCGGCTACGACCGCGAACTCGGCCGCTTCCGCGTGTGGAAGGCGAAGTCGATCGTCCTGGCGACGGGAGGCATCGGCCGCGCCTACGCCGTCACCAGCAACTCTTGGGAATACACGGGCGATGGGCAGGCGCTCGCCTATCGCGCGGGGGCCGACCTGCTCGACATGGAGTTCGTGCAGTTCCATCCGACGGGGATGGTCTGGCCGCCGTCGGTCAAGGGGATCCTCGTGACGGAAGGCGTCCGCGGCGAGGGGGGCGTCCTCCGCAACAAGGAAGGCCGTCGCTTCATGTTCGACGACATCCCCGACAACTACAAGAACCAGACCGCGAAGGATGAGGAGGAAGGCTGGCGCTACGTCACGGGAGATAAGAACGCCAATCGACCTCCCGAACTTCTTACAAGAGACCATGTGGCGCGGTGCATCAATCGCGAGGTGCAGGCCGGGCGCGGCTCGCCCCATGGCGGCGTCTTCCTCGATATCGCGTGGATCAAAGAGCGGGTCCCGAACGCCGAGGCACACATCAAGAAGAAACTGCCGAGCATGTACCACCAGTTCATGCAACTGGCGAACCTCGACATCACCCAGGTGCCGATGGAGGTCGGCCCGACGACTCACTACGTCATGGGCGGCGTGCGCGTCGACGGCGAAACTCAGATGAGCACCGTTCCCGGACTTTTCGCCGCGGGCGAAGTCGCCGCGGGACTGCACGGCGCGAACCGCCTCGGCGGCAACTCGCTCTCCGACCTCGTGGTCTTCGGCAAGATCGCGGGTGAGCACGCCGCGAAACATGCGAAGTCGAACGGAGCCGCGCGCATCAACGACGATCAGGTGGAGGAGGCCGCGCGGCGGGCGCTCGCGCCGTTCGAGAAGGGCGCCAAGGGCGAGAACCCCTACATCATCCAGCACGATTTGCAGGAGACGATGCAGGCGAACGTCGGCATCGTCCGCACCGAGAACGCGATGGTCCGCGCGCTGGAAGATATCCAGAAACTCAGGGCGCGGGCCGCGAACGTGGGCGTCCCCGGCAACCGCGAGTACAACCCGGGCTGGCACACCGCGATCGACCTCGCCAACCTCCTCTGCGTCGCGGAGGCCGTGACGCGATCGGCGCTCGACCGGCCTGAAAGCCGCGGGGCGCAGTTCCGAGAGGACTTCCCGGACAAGAGCGACGAATGCTCGAAGTTCAACATCCTCACGCGCGCAGCGCCCGACGGCTCGATGCGCGTGGTAAGGCAGCCGGTGACGCCGGTGCGTGACGATCTGAAACACATCATCGAGGACCAGAAGAAGTAGCGATGGCGGCCTCCCTCTCCAATCTCCGCCCGATGCTCGCCGTGACCGACCTGCCGCGCACGGTGCGGTTCTACGTTGAGAAACTCGGCTTCCAGTGCTGCGGCCTATTCGGCAACCCGCCGGTATGGGCCGACCTCGAACGGGACGGCGTTGGGATGATGTTTAATACGCCGCCGCGCGAATGCGTGGAGCGCGATGTGCCGCTCAAGAGCAAGGACTACCAGGTCTTCTATTTCAACTCCGACAACCTCGTCGCGCTGCACCAGGAGTTCAAGTCGCGCGGCGTTGAAGTCTCCGATCTTCGAGTCACCGTCTACCGGATGAAAGAGTTCGAGGTCCGCGATCCCGACGGCTACTGGCTGTGGTTCGGGCAGGACACCGACGAACCGCCGACTGTGACGGAGTAGCACCAAGGATGTTGCTGTTCATCGACGAGTGCGGTCAGGATCACGGCGCGATGCCTTACGAGGTGCTCGCGGGAGTCGCGGTCGCCGAAGACAATCTCTGGAACTCGGTCAAGGCGGTTCGGGCGGCCGAAAAGGAGCACTTCGGAGATTATCTTCGGAATCTCCGCGTGACCGAGATGAAGGCCAAGAAGCTGCTCAAGCGCAAGCGCTTTCGCAGCGCTGGCCGAGCCGTTGAAATCCCGGGCGGCGACCTTCAACGCCTTGCCAACTCCGCGCTTCTCAAGGGGGTTCGGGACGCGGCCGCGCATCGCGCGCGGAGCACGGCGACTGAGCAGGAACTGGTTGCGTACAGCCGGCAAGTTCTCGGCTTTGTCGACGAGGTTCTCAACATCGCGGCACGGCACAGTGTCCAAGTATTTGCGAGCATCGTCGAGCCATCGGCGATGCGTCCCATGGCCGGTCATCTCCGCAAGGACTTCGTTTATTTGTTCGAGCGCTATTTCTATTTGCTGGAATCCATGCCGCCAAGAGAGCGCGGGATGATCGTGTTTGACGAGCGAGATCAAGCGCAGTCACACGTTCTCATTCAGCAGATGGCCGCCTATTTTCTTGGCACGGAGACGGGGCGGTATCGGAGCGCCAGGGTTGTTCCAGAACCTCTGTTTGTTCACTCGGACCTGACGACTGGTGTTTTTCTCGCCGACATCGTCGCGTATGTGCTGGCATGGGCGTGGAGGTCCGGACGAATGAGCGCGCCGATCCGCGCGGAGTTGCAACCGCTGGTTCAGAAAATCCATGAAATGCAGTATCGGGGCGAGAAACCCATCGCCGATGGATCAGGCGTTCATCGGCTTTACGGTATAATTTTTCTGGATGACCTGCGCCCCCGAAACGAGAAGCCCGCATGAATCCAAAAACAATAAAGGCAATGGCCTTGCGGCCAAAGCCTCCGCAGTCATTATCTGTCATTCGAGCGGCCGAGTCAAGCAAACCTGACTCTTCTTCCTCCCCCTCGTTCTAGTCGGAACCCCCCCATGCCCCCAGTCACCTTCCGAATCACCCGCGGCGACAAGGCCTCCACCGAGTTCAAGGACTACACCACGAACGCCGGCGAGGGGATGGTCGTGCTCGACTGCGTGCATCAGATTCAATCGGAATCGGCCCCCGACCTCGCCTGCCGATGGAACTGCAAGGCGGGCAAGTGCGGCTCGTGCTCGGCGGAGGTCAACGGCCAGCCGAGGCTGATGTGCATGACCCGAATGGACATGATCGACACCAGCAAGCCCGTGACGATCGAGCCGCTGAAGGCCTTCCCGTTGATCCGCGACCTCGTGACGGACGTGTCGTGGAACTACAAGGTCAAGAAGTCGATCAAGCCCTTCAAGCCGCGCCCCCCGGATGCCCCCGACGGCACATGGCGCATGGATCAGAAGGATGTGGACCGGGTGCAGGAGTTCCGCAAGTGCATCGAGTGCTTCCTGTGCCAGGATGTGTGCCATGTGCTGCGCGATCACCACAAGCACCCCGAGTTCGCGGGGCCGCGGCACTTTGTCTACGCCGCGGCGCTCGAGATGCACCCGCTCGACACCGAGGATCGGCTGGGGCAGATGAAGAACGAAGGCGGCATCGGTTACTGCAACATCACCAAGTGCTGCACCAAGGTGTGCCCCGAGCACATCACGATCACGGACAACGCGATCATCCCGCTGAAGGAGCGGGTGGTGGACGAGTTCTATGATCCGTTGACGCGGCTGTTCAGGATGTTCAAGGGGAAGTGAAGGCACTTGGCATTGGGCAATAGGCAATAGAAAAGGGGACGCCGAGAGTTCGGCGTCCCCTTTCATTTCAGCGAGGTTGCGGGGTCATTTCACATCGGGCACGGCGCGCCGAAGTTGGCGAGGACGGCGGTGACGTCGGCGAAGTTGACGACGCCGTTGTGGTTGGCGTCGCCCGGGCCGTCGCCGCTGGGGTAGACGTTGTTGAAGTTGGCGAGGACGTTGGTGATGTCGGCGAAGTTGACCATGCCATTGCCGTCGGCGTCGCCGGGGCAGGGAACGGGCGCGCTCTCACACTCGCCCGGGCAGGTGCCGGTGATGGCTTCGAGGAGGGCTTCGTCGGCGGCGTCGATGGTGCCGTCGCCGTCCATGTCGGCGTAGGCGTTGAAGTTGGAGGCGGTTTCGTCCATGTCGCAGAGCGAGACGAGGATGGCGGCGTCGTCGCAGTCCATGTCGCCGTCGTGGTCGGCGTCGCCGACATCGGTGGCTTCGAGGGCGCGGATGGTGAACGTGGCTGTGATGACGGTGCCCGAGTTGATCGTGGCGGGCGCGCCGGTCCATTCGATCCACGCGGAGAGCGAGTCATCGTTCGGGTTCGTCGATGAATCGAGGAAGGCGTTGACGCCGAGCGTGCCGGGCGCGCCGGTGAGCGCGGTGAGTTCGACCTCGATGGTCGGGCTGCCCTGGTTGAAGTTCGCGCCGTTGTCCTGGTAGAGCCAGAAGGAGCGGCCGACGGCGGTGGGCTGCGGGGCGGTGAAGAGGTAGGCGCCGCGCGGCGATTCAGGAATCGCGAGTGTCTTCACGACGCCCGTCGGGTCTTCGACGGCGATGAATCGCGCGTCGTACTCACCCATCCCGATGTTCGCGAGCATGGAGGAAATGGTGATGAGGCGGAAGGCGTCGAAGCCCTGGCCTGTGGCGGTGGCGTCGAGTGTGATGTTCTGGGTCGCGGTCCAGGTGTAGGTGAGTGTGCAGGCGGTGTTGCCGATGGCGGGGTCCACGCCGTAGTCGCGGGTGCTGACGAGGGTCGCGGGGCCGTAGTTGCCGGTGCCCTTGACCTTGAAGTTGTTGGTGCGGGTCGGTGTGCCGGGGACGGGGGGCATCTGCGTGAGGTCGCGTCCGATGCCGGTGATGCCGGCGGTGATGTCGGCGCGGGAGTAAGTGGGGATGAGGTCGAGGCTCTGGCCGGTGGCTTTATGGGAGGGGCCGGTGATGACGGAGGAGCCGATGCCGCTGGTTCCGTCGTCGAACTGGACGAGCGGCCGGAGGTAGCCGTTGGAGACGATGTCGGACCAGGTAAGGGGGAAGAGTCCGGTGGTGCCGGCTTCATCGAAGAACTCGACGATCTTGAAGTTGTCGTTGCCGGCGACGCAGGGGTAGCCGCGTTGGACGCCGTTCATGAAGACGGGGATGGCGGCCTCGACGATGCCGGTGCCGAGCGAGAGGTTGGCCTTGGTGAAGAGGTCGTCCCAGATCTCGATGGTGTCGCCCAGGACGTTGAGGTTCTGCTCGTACTCGACGTCGTCGAAGAAGACGCGGCCGGTCTCGGTCATGCCCGTCGGGACCGTGCCGAAGACAAAGTGCAGGAGATTCACCATGATCGGCGGGTCGGGCCACGGGACGCCCACGCCATCGAACGGCACCTGATCGTTATAGAAGTTAAAGCGCCATTCAAGATCGGCCTGTGTCACGGTGTCGACGACCTGGATGAACTCGCCGTTGGTATGCCCCAATCCGCCATTGGATTCAGGACCGAAGGGAAGTGTCTCGATCGCTTCGTACACCGATGTGTTCGGACGCTTGAACTCCCACTTCTGCCCGACTCGCTTGTAGAGGAGGGGTGAGTTGGAGGGAATCGCGAACCAGAAACTTCGCGTCACCGGGCCGCAGCCATATTGGTAGACGGGGTTGAGCAACGGTTGCGGCGGAGGCCCCGACATCGGGGTATCGGTATCGAACCCCGCAAAGGTAAAGCCTGATGCCTCGAAAACCTCCTGGGCTGCGATCCCGGTCCGAACCAGCGGAGGGACGGAGGCGGAGAGCGTGTCGCCGAACTCCCGGCGGCGCACGGCCGCGGTGGAAAGTTCTCGCCAGCTCTGGGCCAGTTGCTTTCCCGCCGTCGTGTTACTCACAGGAATCTCGAAACCAGGATTGAGAGGTGCGGGCTCGGCGATCTGAGCGTGGGTGTTCATGCCGGAGGCGGCGAGAGCGATGACTGCGAGGGCGATTCTCTTTGAAGGCATGATCTCTCCCTGAGAGGCGTGGATGGGGCTGAAATTTGTCGGTCGAAACCGTTTACATCGTGCGCCCGGAATAGGGTCCGGTCAATCCCCGAGGCGGTGATTCGCGCGACTTTTCTTCGCGTGAAGGGTAGCGCGGCGGGGATGGGACCGGATCGGAGAAATATTTGGGTTTTGCTCGGGTGCCAAAGCGCTTCTCGACTGCCAACGGTTGAAGAAACGATTGTGGAATGCCCCGATGCTGAGGACTCGATCAACCGGGAAAAGATCAGAAACGCCGAACTCGGCGCGGCCTTATCGATCATGTGAGAGTGGCTTACTTGTTTCGACGGAGGGCATCACGCTCCAATGCGGCTCGGATCAGGTCAGACCCAACCCGGAATGAAGTGGCCTTCAAGAGCGCCAGGGCTTCGGGCAGCGATACGAGGTTCTTGGTGGCCGCTACTTCGAGTACTCCGAGCGTGCCGAGGGGCCGGATGCCGAGACTCACGGCGGCCACCGCACCCACTCGCTCATCGATCAGGATCACGGGCGCGCTCAACTGAACCGCAAGCGAGATCGCCTCGCGCTCTCCGGCATCGAGGTTGGGCGGCAATGCGATCTCCCTCGGGGCGATCACCTCGATCCATGATGCAGGATTGGTGGCCCATTCTCGCACCGCGCGCGGGGAATGGGCGTGGCCCAGTTCCCTCATCACCGCCGGAGTCGTGACGACGTTTGTGAAGAGCGCCGGCAGCAGGTCGAGCCGACCAATGAGGATGAGGTAGTTGATGGGCGATGTGTCGGCGACGACGATCATCGATCGAATGCCTGCCGGAACCGCTCCATGTCGTGCTCGTATTCTTCGAGCGACTGCAGGTCTTCGGTGACGTTGTGACGCTTCAGCAGCGCGTCCACTTCAAGCCGGGTCAGGCCCAGGGCATCTCCCAGATCGACGCGATAGATCCTGTCCTGCCGGTACAGCTCGACGAGCGCGGCCTCGAGCACGACGCGGCTGGGGTCGAGTCCGCCACTCTTGAGCGAGTCTTCGATGGATTGCGGGAGATCGAAGCGGATGGTCATGGTTGGCCTCGTTGGATTGTATTCTTCGGACAGTGGGAGAGCCAGCCACGGCCGACTGCGCTGATCGTCGCGCCCGGTTAGGGGTTATTCCTTCAGCCCCTCGCCCGCCGCGCCCTGGACGAAGGTGCGCTGGGTGAGGAAGAAGAGGACGAGCACGGGCGCGATGACCATGGTGCTCGCGGCCATCAGCAGGTTCCAAGGCGTGTTGCCGGCTTTGGATTGATACAACTGGAGGCCGAGCGCGAGGGTGAAATGCTCGCGGTCGGTGAGGAAGATGAGCGGGGCGAGGAAGTCGTTCCAGATGTAGGTGAAGTAGAAGAGTGCGACGACGGCGAGCGCGGGCTTGGAGAGTGGGAGGATGATGAAGAGGAAGGTGCGGAGGTGGCCGCAGCCGTCGATCTTGGCGGCTTCATCGAGTTCGCGGGGGAGTCCCATGAAGAACTGTCGGAGGAGGAAGATGTTGAACCCGCCGTGGAACGCGCCGCCGAACCACGCGGGGAGCCAGAGGGGGACGAGAGTGCCGATGAGTCCGGCCTTGGAGAACATGACGTAGAGGGGGGACATGAGGACGGGGAAGGGGACCATCATGGTGCCGAGGACGAGTGCGAAGAAGAAGCCCCGGCCGCGCCATCGGATGCGCGAGAAGCCGTAGGCGACGATCGCGGTGGAGAGGGTCATGCCGACGACGGCGAGGAGGGCGACGATGAGGCTGTTGCGGAGGTAGAGGGGGAAGTCGATGGAGGGATCGGTCCAGACGGCGGTGTAGTTGCCTTTCGCGTGCGCGAGGGTTGAGGAGGCGGGGTCGGGGAGGAGGGTGAGTTCGCGGCTGATGGCCTGCGATTCGGGCTTGATGGATGTGCTGAACATCCAGATGAGCGGGGCGGCGTAGATGAGGGTGGCGATGATGAGCGCGAGATACAGGAAGAGGGCGCGGGCGTTGAGTCTTGCGCTGAGAGAGTTGTGTGTGGGAGGGGTGTTCATTTTGCGGAACACACCTTCGCCCCTTGAAGGGGTTCTTCAGAGTTTGGCTTCGGGCGCAACCCCGGACTTGCGTCCGGGGCAAGGAACCTGCGCCCGCGTTGCGGGCTAAGACAAAGGATGAATGCAGCACGCAGTTGTGTCATGCGACTCGGTAGTGGACGAGTTTTTTGCTGGCGGTGAACATGACGCCGGTGAGGGTGAGGATGACGATGAACTGGACCCAGGCGATGGCGCAGGCGTAGCCCATTTTGCGGAAGACGAAGGCGTTGTCGTAGAGGTAGTGGGTGAAGAGGTAGGTCGCGCGGTCGGGGCCGCCCTCGGTCATGATGTAGGGGACGGCGAAGACCTGGAGGGTATTGATCGTCATGATGATGACGTTGAAAAGGATGACGGGAGAGATCATCGGCATGGTGACGTGGACAAGTCGGCGAAGGGGGCCCATGCCGTCGATGGAGGCGGCCTCGAAGAGGGATTGCGGGACGTCCTGGAGCGCGGCGAGGTAGATCACGACTGGCTGGCCGATGTTCCAGAGGCTCATGAGGACGAGCGCTGGGAGGGCCCAGTTGCGGTCGCCCAGCCAGTTGGGTCCTTCGATGCCGATGGAGCGGAGGGCGATGTTGATGAGTCCCTGGTCGGCGTTGAAGAGCCAGAGCCAGATCATGGCGGCGGCGACGATGGGGACGAGCGAGGGGATGAAGACCGCGGTGCGGTAGACCCAGAGGCCCTTGAGTTTCTGGTTGAGCGCGGCGGCGATGAGGAGCGAGAGGATCGACGCCGCGGGGATGAAGAGGATGCAGAAGAGGGCGGTGTTCCAGAGGGCTTTGTGGAAGACCGAGTCGGTGAGGAGGCCCATGTAGTTCTCGAAGCCGATGTAGAGGGGCGGTTCGAGGAGTGGGAAGTCGGTGAGGCTGTAGTAGAGGCTCATGGCGATGGGGAGGGCCATGAAGAGGATGAAGCCGAGGAGCCAGGGGCTGATCCAGAGGAGGCCGGTGAGGGTGGATGCGCGGTCGGAGACGGCAGGGTTGCGGCCTGCGGCTTGCGGCTTGCGG
>JAGVLZ010000374.1 GCA_020054055.1 Phycisphaerales bacterium | reverse complement strand
GCCACGGCCCCGGCCGCCGAATCGACCAGCAGCACCGAATCGCTCGTGCGCGAGACATGGTCGAAGCGGATGCAAGGCCGTGACGCATCATCGTCGAAGTTGCCGCGGTCGCCGGGCAGCCCCGCGTGACCCGTCGAGTTCATCGCGTAGGTCCGCGTCATCTCAACGCCGTAGTGCGCGGAGCACGCCGGGCAAACGAGGATCGTGTTCGGCACGAAGAGCGCGCCGGGCGTGGATCCGACTCGCTCGCCCGACGACTGCACGACAAGCCCCCAGTTGGGGCGTGCGGCGTACGGCTGGCCGATCGCGGGGCCGAAGCCATCGTTCTCATTCGCGTACGCGCGGCAGACGAAGAACACTTGGCGCAGATTGGAGAGGCATGAGGCGGAGCGTGCGGCGTCGCGCGAGCGCGAGAGCGCGGGCAAGAGAATGCCAAGCAGCACCGCGATCACCGCGATGGTCACCAGGAGTTCGATCAGCGTAAAGCCGCGGCGGGGCATGGGGATCGGATGGTATGGCGAGTACCGGGTGCTCGTGGAAGGGACTTTCAACCCGTGCCATCGGGGTTGTCTACGACGTTTCCCGAACTCGATATAACCATGCGCGTGGGAAAACAGCGCCTCGTCAAGCCGACCGCTAAACCCATCCGCGACTACTACGCGGCCTTGGACACCTACCGGCACCAGGGCGTCTCGCACGAGATGGCCGTCCGCTCCGCGTTCCAATCATTGCTCGCCGAGGTCGGGCGTTCCTTCAAGTGGGATCTGATCGCCGAGCAGGAGTTCAAGGTTCGCGGCAAGCGCGTCCGCCCCGACGCCACCCTCCGCGACACCTACCACCTGCCCCGCGGCCACTGGGAAGCGAAGGATGAGGCCGACGACCTGAACACCGAGATTGCGAAGAAGACGAAGCAGGGGTACCCGCTTGTCAACACGATCTTCTGGACCCCCGAGCGGGCGGTGCTGTTTCAGGAGGGGCGGCGGGTCCACGATGGCTTGGACATCACGGAGCCGGGCGCGCTCTGCGACCTGCTGAACGTCTTCTTCTCTTTCGCCCCCAAGCCGATCGTGGACTTTGAGGAGGCGGTGGAGGAGTTCGTCGAGCGCGTGCCGGAGGTTGGCACCAAACTCGCCGCCATCATCAAGGATGCCCACGCCACCAACAAGAAGTTCAAGGAGGCATTCGCCGGGTTCTTTGAACTCTGCCGCACGAGCCTGAATCCTGACATTTCCCGGGAGGCGCTCGACCGGATGCTGGTGCAGCACCTTCTGACCGAGCGTCTTTTCCGCACGGTCTTCAACAACCCGGATTTCACGCGTCGCAACGTCATCGCGGCGGAAGTCGAGAAAGTGATCGACGCGCTGACGACACGCTCGTTCAGCCGCGAGGAGTTCCTGAAGTCGCTCGACCGGTTCTATGTGGCGATCGAGCGAGCGGCGGAGGCGAACGACGATTTCTCGGACAAGCAGCACTTCCTGAACTCGATCTACGAGCGGTTCTTCCAGAACTACGACACGAAGACGGCCGACACGCACGGCATCGTCTACACGCCGCAGGAGATCGTGGATTTCATGTGCGAGAGCGTGCAGCATGTCTTGAAAGAAGAGTTCGGGAAGCAACTCGGCGATGACGGCGTGGTCCTTCTTGACCCCTGCACGGGGACCGGCAACTTTGTGGTCAACCTCATGCGCCGCGCGGCCGGGCGCGGCAAGAAATACCTCCAGCGGATGTACCGCGAACAACTCTTCGCCAACGAGATCATGCTCATGCCGTACTACATCGCGGCGCTGAACATCGAGCATGAGTTCTTCGAGCGCACGGGAGAGAACGAGCCCTTCGAGGGGCTGTGCTTCGTGGACACACTGGACCTCGCGGAAGCGCGGCAGATGGGGATGTTCACGGAAAGGAATCTGGAGCGCGTCGACCGGCAGAAGAAAGCCCCCATCACGGTCGTGATCGGGAATCCGCCGTACAACGTGGGACAGATGGTCCACAATGAAAAGAATCAGAACCGGAAATACAACGTCATCGACCAGCGGATCAAGCACACCTACGCCAAGGCCTCGAAGGCGACCAGTGTCAGCAAACTAAATGACCCGTATGTCAAGTTCTTCCGTTGGGCCACGGACCGGCTCGGGGATCGCCCCGGCATTGTGTGTTTCGTATCCAACAATGCCTTCATCGAGAACATCGCCTACGACGGCATGCGCAAGCACCTGATGCGGGATTTTCAGGCGATCTACCACCTCGACCTTGAAGGAAATGTCCGCCAGAACCCCACGCTTTCTGGCACGCAGTACAACGTCTTCGGGATCCAGGTCGGCGTCGGCATCACCATCGCGGTGAAACACCCGAAACTGAAAGCCAAGGGGCTTCGATTCGCTGCGGTCAGCAAGACTTTGAGGCGACGCGAGAAACTTGCCTGGATTGAGCGACATGCATCGGCGGGCGAGGTTCGATGGAAGCGGCTTTCGCCCGATGAGCGGCACACATGGCTCCGGCCTGCAAACGGCCGCCAGTTCTCGTCGTTTATTTCGATCGCTTCAAAGGAGGCGAGGTCGGGGACGAACGGCGTGGAAGGAGTGATCTTCAAGGACTACTCGCTCGGCATTGCCTCCCACCGTGACGGTGTCGTTTACGATTTTTCACGCATAGCGCTCGAGAAAAGAGTGAAGCAGTTCATCGAGGATTACAACATGGAAGTCGATCGGTGGAAACGACGAAAGAAGGGGACGAAACCCGACGACTTTGTTCATTACGACCGAATCGCTTGGGACGATGACTTGAAGCGATATCTCGAGTCGGGTCGGTACGGGGAGTTCTCAGCAGAATGCATCAGCGAATCGTTTTTTCGAACGTTTAGCAGGACGTGGGTCTACTTTGACCGGCTCCTTGTGGCTCGTGTCTATGGTCAGCCCGGAATATTCCCACCGCGAAAGGCGAACCGTGGACTATGCGTCCCGAGTCCTGGTCATCGCGGCACATGGTGCGCACTGGCGGTGAACACGATTCCTACATTGTCGATGACGTCGATTGACAGCTTCCAAACCCTCCCCTTCTACCTCTTCGACGAAAACGGCTCTCACCGCCGCGAGAACATCACCGATTGGGCGCTCAAGCAGTTCCGTGAGCACTACAAGAACCCGAAGATCACGAAGTGGGACATCTTCCACTACGTCTACGGCGTGCTGCACCACCCCGGCTATCGGGAGAAGTTCGCGGACAACCTGAAGCGCGAGTTGCCCCGCATCCCGTTCGCTCCTGACTTGAAAGCCTTCGTCAAGGCGGGGGAGCGGCTCGTGGAGATTCACCTCGGGTACGATGATGAAAAGGTGGTCAAGCCGTACAAGTTGAAAGAGGTGTGGGCCAAGGGGAAGCCCATGGACTACCGGGTGGAGAAGATGCGGCTGTCGGAGGACAAGGCATCGCTCGCGGTGAATCAGAGCCTGACGCTGGAGGGCATCCCCGGCGAAGTGTTCGAGTACCGCCTCGGCAACCGCAGCGCGCTCGACTGGGTGATCGATCAGTATCAGGTGTCGACGGATAAGCGCAGCGGCATCACCAGCGATCCGAACGCATGGGGAGAGGAACGCGACGATGAGGAGTACATCGTGCGACTGGTGAAGCAGGTGGTGACGGTGAGTCTGGAGACGGTGAAGATCGTGAAGGGTCTGCCGGGGGAGTTCAGTGATCGAGCGAGCGCCGAGGTGGAGAAGGAATAGGCAAGGTAGACAACGGGCGGGACGCCCGTGCCACGGAACCCCGAACCGGTCGCGGGCGCTCGCGGCTCTGTTGATGCGGAATCAGCGCAGGAGGCGCAGACCTGATTTCCCCCGCACGATGAAGGCGATGATCGCTCTGTAGCGGCGCGGATGTGCTTCGTCGATCTCGTTTTGCATGATCGCCTCGCCCAGCGTGGTGGGGGCGGGGATGATCGGGCCCACGGGCTTGGGAGGAACGACGGGAGCGGGGGCATCATCCTCGGGTGGTGAGAATCCGGTCTCTTCGTTGGTGCGTTCCGCGGCTCGCGGCGTCCAGTACACGCCGGCCGCTTCGCAGGTCAGCAGATAGGCGCAGTCCCCCTCGATGCTCGCGGACATGGAGAGTTCGCGGAGCGCTTCGCCTCGATCCTGTTCTTGAACAAACTTCGGCTCCGTGAATGGGTCGGCCGAGTTCGCATCGGCAACGGAGTCCGGCTCAAACTGGAACGCAAGGTCGAGCCGGATCGAACCAGTGGTGCCGGCGCTGGCGGGGATGGGCCAGCAGCGCGCGATGATGCGGACCACGCCGCGCCCG